>CAZFJT010000328.1:1903-4538 GCA_964519135.1 uncultured Syntrophales bacterium
CGGAATTCCCCTGATCCCTGAGATCCTTCAATGTGGACAAAAGCCGCTGGTTATCTCGCTGGTGAAGCCCCACACTCGGTTCATCCAATATATACAGCACACCTACCAGGGCCGACCCAACCTGGGTGGCGAGCCTGATCCTCTGTGATTCCCCTCCTGAGAGTGTGGCCGAGCTACGATCAATGGTCAGGTACCCCAACCCCACTTTGTCCAGAAAGCCAAGTCTCTCTTTTATTTCCTTTATGACCCTCCTGCCTATTTCCATCTGCCGCTTATCCAAGGCCAACTCGGACATGAAATCAATGGATTCGCGCACAGACATCGCGCAAAACTCATTGATTGGGACTCCCCCAATAAACACATGCCTGGCTTCCCTCTTCAACCTGGCGCCTTTGCATTCCGGGCATTGGGCCTCAGCCATGTACCTTCCGAACTGGCGCTCAAAATCAACGCTTGAATTGGCGTCCTCAGCAATATTAATCTGGGTCTCGGCAAAACGCCTTTCCAGATTACGGGCCACACCTTCAAAGACCTTTTTATATCTATGGCTTCTATTATCTCTTGAATAAACGAATTCTATCTCTTCATCCCTTGAACCGAATAGGATCACATCCTGGACCTTTGCCGGTAAATCCTTAAAGGGCGTGTCAGCGGAGAAACCATAGTGATCCGCAAGTGACTCAATCATCTGTTGCACGAACATTGAGTTCGGCTTGGCCCAAGGACCTATTGCGCCTTGTAGAAGAGAAATATCAGGGTTTACCACTATCAGGTCCGGATCAAACCTCACTTGCGCCCCAAGACCACCGCATGTGTCGCACGCGCCGTACGGATTATTAAAAGAAAAAAGGCGCGGTGAGAGCTCTCCAAAGGAGACCCCGTGCTCAGGGCACGCGAATCTCTCGCTAAAGACCTGAATCGCGCCTTCTTGGTTCTCCACAAACACTGTTCCGTCACCGAGCTTCAAGGCTGTTTCCAATGAGTCGGCGAGCCTTTTTTCCAGGCCCTCCTTTACAACAAGCCTATCAACAACCACATCAATAGTATGTTTCTTATTCTTATCAAGGCTTATCTCTTCCGACAGGGAGCGCATCTCCCCATCCACCTTGACCCTTACAAAACCGTCCCTGGCAAGTGTTTGGAATTCTTTTTGGTACTCGCCTTTTCTGCCCCTTACTATCGGCGCCAGCAAATGTAGCCTTGTACCCGACGGTTCGGCCATCACCTGGTCCACCATTTGCTGAATGGTCATTGAAGTGATCGGTCTGTTGCATTCCCAGCAGTGGGGGGTTCCAACGCGCGCGAAGAGCAACCTTAGGTAATCATATATCTCTGTTACAGTTCCCACTGTTGACCTGGGATTTCTGGATGTGGTCTTCTGCTCTATACTGATTGCAGGAGAAAGCCCTTCAATAAGATCAACGTCCGGCTTGTCCATCATCTCCAGGAATTGTCTTGCATAAGCTGAGAGAGATTCAACGTATCTCCTCTGACCTTCCGCGTATATGGTGTCAAAGGCCAGCGTAGATTTACCCGATCCTGAAAGGCCGGTTATTACCACTAGCTCGTCCCTGGGTATCTCCAGGTCCAGGTTCTTAAGGTTATGCTCTCTGGCGCCCTTAATGGTTATATATTTTGCTCCCAATTTCTCCGTCCAAGTAATCCCAATTGATTTTTCAGAGAACTAATACCTTCTCTTTTCTCTTTTGTCATGCGCGCTAATATACTAAGTATATTTCTCCACTATCCATCATCATCACTATGGATAATGGTCAAAAACATCTCAGGTCCATGGCCTATCAACCTGATGTTCTGGATCAGATTTTCTGCAAACCTTCCGATATTCCCAAATTTTGTTAATTCATAAATCAATTCCAGTTGATTTACTCTATTTGTCCACACGATATAAAAAAATTATAAACTATTTCTTGACGCCGCTAAAAGGACGTGCTATTTCGCCATTACTTTCTGAGAGCGGGAGTATCCGGCCCGCTCACCGGCCCTATTCACATTTGGAGGTATGGTTATGTTGTTTCCGTCCCATGAATCGTCAGTTGGAGCTCCTGAACCTCCCGGGAACTTCAAGGATAATTATCAACATTTGAAGAAACTTATTAACAAAGCGCTAAAAGAAGGAACCCCATTGGAAGACCTAAACCTTGTCCCAAAAGACTCGGAAAAGGAATCACCCAAAAAGCTTTCCAAGGATGACCTTATTAAGCTTTTGCATACTCTGAGAAAACTCAGGAGCAAATACCAGCGCTTGCTCAATCCTCCAGTCCCCAAAGAACTTGTCCGAGATATTCTCGCCAAACCTGAAGAAAACCGCCTGCCCTGGGAAGAAGAAGCCTTATCCAAACACGAGAAATGGCTGGCTGACCTCAATGCTGTTCGTTCCCAGGTTCAAAAGGAATTGAATGACCATCTGAATGATGAGTTCTTCAAGGGATGGTAGAAGACCGCGCCAGACAGCTCCGTACTTAATAAATACGACTACATATCAAGTCCGCGACATAAATTGTAAGCTGCAATTGGTGTCGAGATCCATGTTTTATTTATGGTTCATGGTTTTTAATCCATGGCTTAGGATATTGTGTCCTGAGCTGCAATCCCTGCGGGCCGGTAAAAGCTGGAC
>CAZFJT010000329.1:0-615 GCA_964519135.1 uncultured Syntrophales bacterium
AGCCTGTCCATATTCCGCAACCAGTTCAATCATCATCGGGTGAACGCTTAAACGCAGTTTTTTTGCTTTCGAGATTCTTGAAGTATAGACGCTTGAGCGTTCCGTTGAACTTGAAGGGGGCCTTGTCGAAGTAGTCGTTCGCGACCGGGGAGTTGGTGTCGAGTCCCACGTCAAAGGTCTCCGATGCGGTGAAGGTAGCGGGGATGGTGCGTTCAACCACGCCTTCACCCGCTTTCTTTCCGTTGATCTTGAAGCTGACCTTCGCAGGCGCGGCTCGTTCTAACGGGGTCTTCATTTCAAACTCAATCTTCACGTTTCCTTTCGGAAGCTTGCCCACCTTAATATTGTTACGTTTGAGCAATAGCGAGCTGTATTCGTACCGAAGCTCCCCGTTGTACGCATAGAGGCTCACGCCGCCGGCATACCCGCCCATTGCGAAAATCACGCCGTTTGCTTTTTCCGGGACCTCAGCCTCGATCTCCGCACGAATGTTCCCGTTCCTTACGTTAGGGGCCTCGGACTCGGGAATCCTCGAGATACCCGGGTAGAATGTCCATTCAGTGTTCGTGGTTCTTTTCATGTGCTGAGGATTAAACGGAGTAAATAGCGCCCCTC
>CAZFJT010000329.1:625-4536 GCA_964519135.1 uncultured Syntrophales bacterium
CCAATAGGCAGAGCCTTATTCTCTTTGGCCTCTTTCATGAAAAGCTCTTTGAGGGCTTCCAGCTTCTCGGGCTTCTCTTTAGCGAGGTCGTGCATGAGAGAGAAGTCTTTGCGGGTGTCGAAGAGCTCCCATTTGTCTTCCATGGGATTCCACTTGGAAATGTCAGGCATTTCGGCTACCCACGGTTTTCGAGGGCCGAAAGTGCTTGCCATCCAGCCTTCTTGGTAAATGCCGCGACTGCCCATGATGTCGAAGTACTGGGTTTTCTTCCTTTCCGGCTCAGTCGCGGAATCAAAGGTGTAGACCATGCTCACGCCGTCAATGGGGTCCTGTTTGTGGCCTTCAACCACATCCGGAGGTTCAATGCCGAGGATCTCATAGAGTGTGGGAGCTATATCATTAACATGATGGAACTGGGGACGAGGGGTCTTATCAGCCTTGATACGTTTCGGCCATGAGATGACCATAGGAGTGCGAGTTCCGCCCCAATCCGAAGCGATTAGTTTAGTGTAGCGGAAAGGGCTGTCGCCGGCCCAGGCCCAGGCCGAGTGATACATATTATCGGTCTTTGGACCGCCCAGAGCGTCAAGACCGCCAAGGTCTTTGAGCACACTAATATGTTCTTCCACAGTCGATGGGATGGCGTTTTGCGCGTTCAGCTCAGCGATGCTGCCGCTCATACCCTCCGCGGAGGCGCCGTTGTCTGAAACGATGTAGATTACGAGTGTGTTATCGCGGATGCCCTGGTGATCCAGCTCATCGATGAGTTTTCCAACCTGAACGTCGGTGTGCTCCAGGAACCCCGCGTACAATTCCATAAGACGCTCCTGGAAGGCCCGCTCTTTTTCAGGAATGTCCTTCCATGCGGGCATACCTTCTGGGCGAGGGGCAAGCTTTGTGTCGGCCGGGATCCAGCCCATTGCCTTTTGTTTCTCGAAAACTTCCTTCTGATATGCGTCCCATCCGTTACTGAACTTACCTTTGTACTTGTCCGCCCACTTTTTGGCTACATGATGTGGTCCATGGACAGCGCCCGGGGTCCAGTACACGAAGAACGGGCGTTCGGGATGGAGCGCACGATGCCTGCGTATCCATGTAACCGCCTTGTCCGCCATGTCCTCGGTAAGGTGGTAGTCTTCGTAGTTCTTTACATGAGGGGCGCTAATCGGCGTGGTATTCTCCCACAATGTTGGCTCCCATTGGGAAGTCTCCCCGGCAATGAATCCATAGAAATAATCAAAGCCGTGACCGGTGGGAAAACGATCGTACGGACCACTTCCCAGAGTATCCACCGGAGTGTTGTGCCACTTGCCGAACGCTGCTGAGTAGTATCCATAGTGTCCAAGCACCTCTGCTATGGTCGCCGAAGACTTTGGAATTATCCCCGTGTACCCATCCCAATCGTTTGCAAACTCGGCAATTTGCCCTGCGCCTACTCGATGATGGTTCCGGCCGGTCAACAGTGAAGCGCGGGTCGGTGAGCACATAGCGGTCGTGTGAAAAGCATTGTAAGAGATACCTTCTTTGGCCAAGCGGGAAAGGGTTGGTGTTTTTATAAGCCCGCCAAATGCGCCCGGATGACCATAGCCTGCGTCATCGAACATGACGATCAGAATGTTTGGAGCGTCTTCCGAGACCCGACGAGGCTGCTCGCGCCACTTATGGACTGACTCCTGCATTGTGGGGCCGACCTTGCCGCCCATGGGTGGAGTGGGAAACGGCAGGACAGAGCCGTCTGTGGTCTTGCCGGATTTATCCGCAGCGCCGGCCGAAGATATCCCACCTAAGGACAACCAAGTCATCGCAACCACAACTGTCGCAATGATCATCAAGTCTCTGATCTTCATGATCTCTCCTTTATTTCAAAGTCTTGCAGAGCCTATACTTTTTGACACTAGGCTTATTACGGTTTATAAATTAAATGTTAGAACCGTTATGATAATTTTAGAAATTGTATCCAAGGGACAAGCCACCACCGTAACCGTATTTACCCATGGTAACTTCCACCTCTCGCAATATGGGCGCGGCTAGCCCCGTGCTTCGGAATGTCAGGTCAGCGTCGCCACGCATGCTCATCCAGAGGTAATTTGCCCATATGCCAAATGATATTGATTTGGTCGCCGGGAGATTATACTGAAACGCAGCAATAAATAACTGCCCTGGCTCGTTCCAAGAGTACTCTGTTTCTGAGAATCTGTTTTGGGAGTTCCTTAAAACAACAGTCGCATCGGAATAGGCCAATGGGGAGTACATCAAAGTAGCCATAGCGCCGCCTGCTGGAATGGATACACCGATGAATGGACAGAGGGACACTGTTAACGCGTCACCGCGGATCGTCTGGTTTGCCAAGGGCCCGAATCTGTTCCTGGGTTCACTCATGGCAAAACCGAAATGATCCCAATAAAGACCTCCAATAAATGGCCCTATACCGAAACCACCCTGGAATGACCAACTATTGACTTCATCGCAGGTCAAAGACATATCGGAAGAAGCGCTGAATGGTCCCAAACCGACAGGTGTCTCTCCAGACATAATAAAGGGCCGATTCAGAAAACCTCCCAAAGATGAAAAGACGCTGTATTTGCCGTCAATTAAAGCGGTAAAACCAACTGTGCCGGCCCAGAACTCAGAGTCTTTAAGAACAGAATCAAAGTCTCCAATATCCAGACTCAAAGGACCAAAGAGAGGTACACTTACCTGAACCGGTAGAGTCATATTTGCGCCGACCCACTGGTAGCCTATCTGCGTATAGGCGTTCACTTGAATATTTTCCGGCATTGAAGGCAATGAAGGTATATCCAAGCCGCTGAAAGTTGTCTGGGCGCCTGCTTGGCAACAACAGAAGCCAACAATTAACGCCAGGGCCATCAGTTTCGCTTTCATGATCCAAACCCTCCCCAAGATAATCATATTGCATTTTTAACTAATTGCAGAAATATCGAGATGATACCCAGCATAGCACAGGCGCCTCAAGTGGTCACGTCATATTGAAGGTATTTACTCAAGCGCTCCATTGCCCCTTTTCGCGTGAGATCCGATCCGCTGTGTTTTATTTGCAGCGTGTTTCATAACAGTTATAGTAAATGCATAAAGTTTCTTGTGATTCGTTTCTCGGTCTATGGTTACGGTACAACTACTTAGAGACCATATTCGCGGACCGATAGAGCAGCAGTTTGCCGAAATAATAAAGTTTTTTGCGGGAGGTCCGGAGGGCGGTTTGCTACAAAAAAGAGCCCTCCGGGAAATTTCCGTAATAATCTGCTTTTTATTTCCGGCGCCTGCTATAAGGTCACTGGAACGCTTATTTCGGCTCAGGTTGTCTAACCATTAACCATTGCTCGGTCTTGTCCTTACCAAAGTGTAGAAGAGCTGGGCCTTGGTCCTCTGTAAGGCTCGAGAGCCCGGCTTCCATTACAACTTCAGTATTCTTGCCGTCTGAAAAGGCCCAGGCCGCGCGCTGAGTATCTTGATCGACCATTCCGGAAACAGGTCGCTCCGTACCGCTCGCCACGTTGAAGAACGTTCCTGAGAGCGTTCCTTCCTTATTCATGGCAAGCTGGAGCACCATGTTGGATTCCGAGGAATCTCCCTGATAAAGACCGTATACTCCAAGGGGCAACCAGTCTTCGGTTTCCGCGAGTTTTACCTTGGGCGCCTTTGTGGCTATGGTTTTGGCCTGGTCATAAAACTCCTCCGCAGTAGCGGCCTGTTGGCCATCAATGTAAACGTATCCACCATCATAATAGACGTTGTCACCATAACCGTAGTAATAAGGTTTGGACCAATGTTTCCCCGCTACCCAACCAGCCGCCGCGCCCCATGCGGCCGCTCTCCACCAGTGGTGCGGAACCTTATTGATCGGAGGATGTGGTACAGGTTGTATTGTGACAGGACCTCCGGGCGATCCTGGT
>CAZFJT010000330.1:0-818 GCA_964519135.1 uncultured Syntrophales bacterium
AAAAGGCTGGAAAAACTTCCCAATGCTTCCAACCATGTCAGGTGAGTCGGAATATTTGTTAAAATCACTTAATTGCAAGATATATGTCAGTAATCAGTTCCTCAGGGGGCGTGCTCTTGGGATCATTCCTGTATATCTCTATGGCCGGTCCTTTGCCGAATTTTTTGTTGTTGGCTTTGTACCATTTCTCCAAAAGAGAGTAGGTATCCTTTAAGTTTTTATACGGCCCAACATGTCTTGCGTGAAGATATACAGCGCCCCCGGCTTCTTTTACATTAATGTTGCCCGGGACCGAGACCCCTGAGGGAAGGGTTATGCATACGTCAAATCTCAGTTTATCTTCTGAGGTTTCTTTTGGGTCGTCATAGGCCAGTCCTACGAAAACTGCGTCTTGCCTTATGGCCCCACTTGTTATGGCCCACTTCATCAGTTCATTCCAAGCGAGCTCTGATTCCTCATATGGGCCAATATGGCGAATACAGGCCAATTCCATTTTTTCCAGGTTTTTAAGATTGATCTCAATCTGTTTAGTCTTTTGCGCCTTTGGGTTCTCCTGGTCGCTTGCTTTGGCCGGGCCGATGGGCCCCATAAATAGCAAAGCTCCCATTAAAGCCAATATGTAAGTACCTTTCATTCAATCGCCTCCTGGAGCTTATCTGTCATTAAACGCTATAAACGCTTAGCCTAAGACTAAATGATTTCCGCACAATTCAAATTCCTTAATGATGTTGGAAAATCCCACCTCTGTCTTACAAGCCGGTCGATTTACCGAAACCTTTTAAAGCAAATGATAAGGTAAACGCAATCTAGAATTCATT
>CAZFJT010000330.1:828-4518 GCA_964519135.1 uncultured Syntrophales bacterium
CCACAGACCCTTTAAAGATTATCAGTAAAAACATAATCGGATATTTAATTGGAGGCTCTTTTTCCAAATTCAGCCAATCCATCCATCAAGCTTTTGAATGATTTGAAAGCTTGTATTAAATCCCTGAGAGCGGCAAGTTCCTCATCTGTGAGATCCACATCTACGTAGTCTGTCCCTTCAACAGAACTTGCAGGTGTTTCAGTCTTTGGGGCCGCGGCCGGCGGAGGCGCGGGCGCAGCTTCCACAGGTTTGGCTTCCTGTTTGGGCTCTTTGGCTGGTTCAGGTTTAGGCGCTTCTTTTGGGGCCGGGGCTTTAGGTTTGGCCGCGGCCGGCTTTTTTGCCTCAGAGGCCGCAGGTTTAGCAGGCGCGTCAGTCTTGGCCTCTGGCGCTAATGAGAAGTCAATGTCCAAATTATCTACAGTGGTCTCAAGCATCAGTCCGGAAAGGTACTTTTTGATATGCTCCATAGTCTTTGGATGACGCAGAATCAAGAGATCCGATCCGGCCTGCAAAACACTGACCGCGGTAACTGCTTCCAGGTTTACGCCTCTTATGCTTGCGTCCCCTATGGTCGGCTCCTCATCCGTCGAAAGCTTGGCTTCCTTAGTTTTCCACACTTCCTCTGCTATGTTCGATATTATGGGATACTGGAGTTTTTCATCGTTCTGTGTCAGCGCGGCTTGTCTTATCCTCTCCATAATGGAGTAACAATATTCCATTCCATAGCCCACCGCGCCTGTGGTGGGGTCGATCAAGATCTTGCTGTTGGGCACCCCCAAATTTTCCAGCAGAATATTCAATTGTTTAGCCAGGTTTATATCTATAGGTGAATTTGCGGCCACAACATGCTTGTACGCGATTGCAGCAGCGCCAATCTGTTTATAATTATTTTCCGTTATTGGCCCTACCACGAGATTCAAGCCATCACAGGCTTCGCACACAGCCTTTAAGGTTTCCACGTTCTTTTCGTCACTTGAGACTCCCCAAACGATAAGTGGAACATTGATGGCCTCAGCTACTTTCTTGGCCGTTTCAGCAGCGTGTTCCGCGGACAGGTCCTTGGTGTTAGGGTCTGTTCCGGCAAGCCACAAACAAACTGCCTCGGCCTTGTACTCGTCTACACATTTCTTTGCCCAAGCCACCGGGTCACCTAACACGTCTTTGAACGGGGCAAGAGCCTCTTCCGCCCATTCATCAGGCGCCACATCCATTATCTGCAAGGCCAGTTTGGGAATGTTTGGAGTCGCTCCCTCAAATGAATAAAAATTGTATCCTGATTCACCGCCTATCGTTATCTCGGTTCCTGGTTTGCCGATAGTTATCTCTCTTATTTTTCCTATGTACTTTACTAGAGGTAATCCTGACATGCGCCACCTTCCTTAATAAAAACTAAAATAAGAAACAGAGGATCCTTGCCGTAGGGCTTCCGAGTATCTCTTGCGAGGGCCCGGCAAGCGCAAAAACGTCTTTGGAGTCACAAGGAATATTCATGTGATATTTTCTGTTAACAAACATTATGGCTATTTTAGGCGCTAGGGCCCAGTAGCTTGATACGTGTAACAGATACCTTGGCCAAAACCTTTACAAAAGTTAATCCAAGACATCATAACACTTCAAGGGCAAAACCCCATGTTTTTTATTAAGCCGAAAAAACAAGCTCTGTTGGCTGATTTCGGGTTAGACTCGACAAAATTAGCATTGGAATCAACCCATTGCAATTATTACTTCACCGATTGCGCAAATGTCCCCTGAATTACTGATTGCCTTAAATTCAAACTTGGCTCTTTCGGACATTGGGTCTAATGAAGAGGCCTCCATTTCAAAGCGCAGGCGCTGGTCTGCCAAAGTCGGCTTGATATGATTCACATTTACGCTCAATATTCGTCCAGGTCGGCGCATCTGTTCCAAAGCAAGGCCCACAAGACCGATTATCCAAATGTGGTTCACTACTCGGCCGGTCCTGTTATTTTCAAAGGACCCAGCGCTAAAAAGCGCGTTTGGGTGATATTCTCTGGAAATCGAAGCCATGGCCACAATGTCCGCATCTGTAAGTGGCCCTAACACCAAATTTATTTTCCAGGGCTTAATTATTTCGGTATCCTTTAAATTTGTACTTGACACCCCTGTATGACACACGAGGCGATATGACTTTGATAATATTTGGCATTTCCCCTGATAAGCCTTAATGGGGAAAACTAATTTATGGGTATAAGTAACCTATCATAATTACACCTTTAGGTAAACTCCGTTTTACGGGCGAGAAAAGCTAATTTTTTAATGAAATACTCATATTGTTGACATAGTGATCGCGCAAGCGTATAAATACCCGGACTACCGACAATTCCCCAAGTGAGGTCCCAGGAAATGGAAAAAACTGATTTGGAATTGATCGAGAAATGGAAGGAATTGGATCCGGAGCTTTCGGCCCTCTGGAACGAGCATGTTGAGCTTGAAGACAAGCTTGACGAACTTAACAAAAGGGTTTACTTGAGCACTGAGGAGCAACTGGAACAGAAAGCTCTGAAAAAAAAGAAATTACAGGGCAAAACCCAGATTGAGCGCATACTGATAAAATTGCGCAAAGATGGTTGATAAGCTAAAAATCCGGAATCCTACTTCAGCAAGTGACATGTCGAAATATTCCCATATTTCTAATCAGAAATCAGTACAGCCCTGTTAGTCTTTTTTATTAAGAGCCCTTGTCCCTGATATATTGGGTTTTCAGGGGATTATGGCTCTATGGCCGTAATTGTTATTAGAGAAAAAATATTTGGCAATTTGATGTAAATGCCTCATTGATTATGGAGGTCCCTGGCAAAGAAGTGAAAATACAAGGCGCTTCAATATTATTACGAGCCCTGATGGCCGAGGGTGTAGATACCATTTTCGGTTTCCCAGGGGGCGCGGTCATTGATGTATTTGACGCGCTGTCTCGAGAATTCAACGATGGTTTTAAATTCATATTGGTCAGACACGAGCAAGCCGCTGTTCATGCGGCCGACGGATATGCTCGAGCAACAGGACGTCCCGGCGTTTGTCTGGTCACATCAGGCCCAGGTGGGACGAACACGGTAACTGGATTGGCGACCGCTTACATGGATTCCATTCCAGTGATAGTTTTTACTGGGCAGGTTCCAACCCCCCAGATAGGCAACGACGCTTTTCAGGAAGCCGATATTGTGGGCATAACAAGGCCTTGTACAAAACACAACTATCTGGTGACCTCAGTTGAGGACCTTGCCGTTACCGTAAAAAGGGCGTTTTCAATTGCCAGTTCAGGAAGACCTGGGCCTGTTCTGGTGGATCTCCCAAAAGACGTTCTACAGGGCCAATGTGAGTTCAATTATCCTGAAACATTGGAAACTCCCACATATAGGCCAAATGTGAAGCCGTACAGACCTTCCATAAAAAAGGCGGCCCAGGCGATTTTGGAGGCCAACAGACCTGTGATATACGCCGGCGGAGGGGTTTTAACAGCTTCCGCGAGCCAAGAGCTAAGAGACTTGGCTGAGATCACCGGTTTTCCTGTGACAGTAACCCTTATGGGACTAGGGTGTTTCCCTGGGACACATCCATTGAGTCTCGGCATGTTGGGAATGCATGGATTATACAGAGCAAACATGGCTGTTAGTAACAGTGATTTGCTTTTGGCCGTGGGAGCGCGCTTTGACGACAGGGTTACGGGAAAAG
>CAZFJT010000331.1:0-4507 GCA_964519135.1 uncultured Syntrophales bacterium
TCCAAAGAGTGGGCCATGCTCATACGGTCCACTTTAGTTAAAATGTCTTCAGCCATGTAGGTTTGCATATCCGTGAACAGCATATGGCTCACAGGATCCAGGTTTACCCAACTCCTTGCTACTTCTATTGTTGGATCCATGTCCTGTTCATAATCAAACCCCAAAAGGCTTCTCACCTGGGACCGAGAGAATGTTCTGGGAATAACCGCCAATGGTTCTTCCCTGAACCTTTTGGCCGCTCTAGTGAACAGCCTTAGTTTTTTGAGAGGGCTGGTTCCATAATAGTCGGTTGTCTCTGGAATCTTTTCTACAATCGGCTCTATAAACTTTTCCCTTAAAGGCCCAGGTAGATGATCGTAAGCGCATTGCAGCCTCCTGGCCAGGTACCTGTCATAACCGCCAAAGAGCTCATCACCACCGTCACCTGATAAGGCCACTGTAACTCGTTCCTTTGTGCGCTTGCATAAATGCCAGGTGGGTATGGCCGAGCAGTCCGCAAAAGGCGCCCCAAAGTGGGGAATCATCTTGGATAAAACCGACTGAACATCATATGCGCAGGGATATTCCCTGTGATCTGCGCCCAATTGATTCGCCACATACCTGGACCATTTTGATTCGTCGTGGGTTGCGCCAGGAAAAGATATGCTGAATGTTTTAACATCACCTTTGGATATTCCCTTCATAAGGGAGGTTATGAGTGATGAGTCCACACCTCCGCTCAGGAAGGAGCCCAATGGCACGTCAGAGATCATCCGCTTTTCTGTTGAATCAAGGAGCAGGGACTTCAGAGCTTCCCTGGTGGAAGCATAGTCCCCGTCAGGCTGGGGAATGGGAGGATGCCAGTACCTCCATTGTCTCCAACCTTCTCGATCGAATATCGCTGCTGAAGCGGGTGGTAATTTGTATACTCCTTTAAATATGGTATGGGGCCACGGTACGAAATCGTAAAGGAAATATTCGAACAAAGCTTGCTGATTGATCTCAGGCGTGTGCGGCAAACCCTTGATCAAGGCCCCCAATTCCGAAGCAAAAGTGAGTCTCCCGCCTTGTATGGCATAATAGAGCGGCTTTTTACCAACTCTATCCCTTGCGAGAAAGACGCTTTCACTTTCAGGACGCCATATGGCAAAACTGAACATCCCATTAAGCCTTTCCAGTAATCCCCCCCCCTCAGCTAAATACATCTGCAGTATCACTTCAGTATCTGAATTTGTTCTGAACCTGATACCTTGGGATTCCAGATCTTTACGCAAGTCATTGAAATTGTATATCTCGCCATTAAAGATTAGCGCGGTCCCGGTCGGCTGGTGAACCATAGGTTGGTTCGCGGAATCTGAAAGATCTATTATCGACAATCTCCTGTGCCCGAGAATGCAGCGGTCGAACACTGATATCCCGCTCGCGTCCGGTCCTCTGTGGATCATCGCGTCACACATTTCCCGAACCCGATCAGTGTGGACATTTTCCGTAAAATCAACTATTCCGCAAATACCGCACATTTTTTCTAGTCATTTCCCGTTTAATTGCTTGAATTTTATTACAAATATAATAAAATAAAGATATATTTGATGTTATTTATCGTCAAACCATAGGCGCCCAATAAATGGCGTAATATTTTTTAAACATATTTTCTTTAATTTATTGACATTTATGCTACTTTATGAAAGTTGTTTATCGACATTAGCAATATTGGCCTGTTGGCATTCGGCTTAGCAATCGGCTGTGAGGAGTTGTCATGATACAGGCACGGTGCCCTGAATGCGGTTTCGTTCAAACACTGTCTGAAAAGAAGTTCCTTTCAATATCCGATGATTTTCTGGAGTGTCCGCATTGCCATGATCAGATACCCAAATATGGCGTCCCATTTGACGCTGATTCAGTTCCGGATGATGATAAACGGAAAATGGACGCTTACGCAAACCGTATTATTTCAAGCCCACAAATAAGCCCGGAAATAATATACGCCCTGGAAACACTAGTAAAGAGGCATGGGCCGATGGAGGGTAACCTAAAGGCCCTTGGTATCGGATGCGCGAGATTGGGAGAACTTGAAAAAGCGACCCAGTATCTTTACCATGCGCGACATGAAGACCCAATGGATAAAGAATTACCCCCACGTCTACTGGAAGTTCTTTTGAATCGCGAACTTTTCGCTGAAGCCGAGAAGATGGGCGAACACATCATTGAAGCCCAGGGAAGCGCCGCGGATCCCACAGACGTGGCCAGGTTGATTTTGGCCCACATCGGCGCCGGGCATATTGACAAAGCCCAGGCATTGTTAGTAAGTAGACCGGATTTAGATTCTACCCACCCTTTCTTGAAAAGGGCCAGAAAGCAGCTAAACAAAGCGTCTGGAGCAAATATAGTGTCTTTATTGGGCGGTTTCAACCCTTTTGAGCGGTTCATTTCATTGGGCCGGAAGACTGGATTAACAAGCATCACAGATAGAGCCACGCGATTTATTCGTAACAATAATAAAGACATGGACGACTTATCACAAGAAGAGCAATTCCAGTGGCTTGACGATCTGGAGTTGGACGATACAGGCCCCAGGGCGGAAGAGAGTGTTCATGAAGCGATCTCCAAAATTGAATATTGGATATATTGCCGAGACACCCAGTTACCAAAATGGGAAGCAATAAAAAACGCTTATGAGGAAGAGATCCGGGGATATGATAATAGAAAGGCTGCTATTACAAAACTCAACAGGCTTATAGATGATGGTTCCTTAAAAATAGATAACTTCCTCAAAACTGAAGCGGAACATCTTTTTGATCCCCCCTCTGAATTTGTCAGGGAAACCTCCAGGGGCGCAGAAGATAGGGATTTTAGAACCCTTGCGGAATCAAGAATGCTTGTGCGAGTAAGGCTTTCATGCCCTGCTGAGGATTCATTGGAAAACCTAGGGGCCCTGGTCCATCTGGTTGAGGCTATACGTCGATTAACAGCGGGCATAGTCCAGGACGTTGTCTCACATACATTATGGGGCGTACTGGAATGGAGAGAACACGTGGTCTTAGACCCAAAGTCTGATCCCCTGGACAAACACATTCGCTTAGATACCCTTGATGAAGGCGCCAAGGTTTGGATTCATACCCATGGAATGCAGAAATTTGGTTACCCTGAATTCGAGATGGAGGAGATCCCTTCAGAGCTCACATCCACTGGGCAGAAGATGACGATGTTACTGGCTGACACTTTACTGAACCTAAAAGAGCCCCTGAAGGATTTCAACACCCCGGTGAAGATTCCAGGCGCCCCGTTCCTGGTTGCCATGAAGCTACGGCCTCCTGACGACGAGGGACACTTCCCTGTAGGAAGTATGCGCGCGATGCCCTTTGTTACGGATTATGATCCTGAGAGTCCTGACACCATTAAGCACACCTTGCGAATGTTCGCGGCAAGACTCAGAGCAAATGAACCCGCTCCAAAAGCGGCTGTTAATGAGGCCTCATCAATTCCACCAGATTCAAATCCCGCGATGGATAATACTGACAAAACTGGGGAGGAGGCCCAAACCTCGGATATTCAATCCGATACTGAAAGCCCCCAGACTTCAGACCATCGCGCAAACATTAATCATGAACCAGAGACGCGACCTCAACAGCCCGACATTAGATCCAGGTTACTACAGGCCCACAAGGAAGCTAGAATGGGGTTATTCGGATTCAAGGAAAGATTCAATATCAGCCCGGCCAAAGAATCTGAGATTTACGCGGTAAAAGTGGGCTTTCCATCTCCAACAGGAGCGTACGAATGGATGTGGCTGTCTCTTGAGGAATGGAGGGATGAGTCCATAGTGGGGCGTCTTCAGAATACACCCTCCTTGAGAAAGGATCTTGAGGTCGGGGCCCCTGTAAGTATTACTGAAGAGGAAATATTCGATTGGGCCGTTATTTCAAGGGACCAAGGACTTATCCAGGGCGCGTTTACAGAAAGCATTATGTCCAATCAAAGGGAATCCATAATTAATTGATAAGGGCAAGGGTCTTTCTTTTGACCAGGTTCTTCAAGCGCGCGAAGCCTCATCCCAACCCTAATAGCTGCGGGCATAGGATTGAACTACCTGTCCTTTATTTCAGAGATGTCCTATATTGTTTAAATATTTTATTCGATTAGGAAGCACGGCTGTGCTTAATTCAGGATTTACTTGCCATTTGGTATTGGGTCTCTCAAGGGAATTAAGACAGTGACGCCAGGCGCTTGGATCCTGAATGGAGATGAAATGCTCTTAGCACACTATTTCCTAATTCGCGCAATAATCTGACAAAGATTTTGCCCAATGGTCAAGCCTGTTTTTGAGCAATGGGTTCTTTGTTAACTCAATGGATTTTGAAAATAAACTGATTGCTTCCTCATGTTTACCCAAGTCCAGGCACAACGCTCCGGCCATCATAACAGAGGCCACATGGTCCGGATCTATCTCCAAGGGTCTTACAAAGTTCACACTTCCATTCCCTTTAAATCCTTGAACATAATCTCCACAGTCAGTCTGAAATGCAAAAAT
>CAZFJT010000332.1:0-4492 GCA_964519135.1 uncultured Syntrophales bacterium
TCTCCACACTCATCGCACCCAGGCTGGCTCCTGAAGGGGCACTCAAGGTTTTTGGAGCAGTATGGAAGCAAAAGCCATCTTGGAGATTCCTTGTCAAAGCTATCCGGTCCTGTGTTCACAAAGAATAATTCATTGGCCTCTTCAAGATCGAACCCCGCGGGGATCATGGCAAGCCTCTCAACTGCCCTGATTATGGCTTGGCTAATCTCTTTTGAACTAATCCCCATTATTTCCCCATTGTAATCATTCATAAAATTCACTATGGAGATCTCAAGGGCGTCCTTTTCCATTTTCATGCCTTTGAGATGTGATTCCAGATCCAGGACCAGTCTCTCAGGGTATGCAAAGAAATCCCCTGAAATCAGAGCGGTCTCAATTCTCTTTAAATCAGACGAGGCCCACAGGTGAACAAGTATAGTCCCAGCGTCAGTCTGATAGACCGATTTCAAAGGCGCCCGCTTACTGCCTGAGCTTGATTTCTTGTGTATCCATCCCTTACCGGAATAGTGAGGCAGGCTCTTTTCCAATAGAGAGTTTTCATTTTTCGTCAAGTCACCTGGGACCAAAGTAATATCCAGCTCCCTGCCTATTCCGCTTGCTATGACCCTCTTAATATGATCTTCAGTAATCTGTTCAGCAATCAGGTCGTTTAGAAAACAGATCCTATCCAAAAGGGATTCCAGTTCCCTTTTCTTGAGTTTTTCCACAGGCACCCGAAGAGATCTTACAAATGACTCAATATCTTTTTCAACCAACAAGGTGCCCTGGACCATTATGCCATTGTCCAAAGCGGCCGCGCCCGCGCCTGATATCTTTCTGCCATTTACCTCGATATCGTTCCTTGGCCTGAAGGCCGCGCTAACCCCAAGATCCGAAATAGCGTCGGCTGCAGCGGAACAAATCCTGGTAACAATACTCTCGTAGTTTCCATTGAATGGCCAAGGCCCCATTTGACCAAAAAGCTCCCAACCAATGGCTGATTCCTGGAAATAAATCGCTCCTCCGCCGGTTATTCTGCGATTTACACTTATGCCCTTTTCCAGGCAGTAATCTACTCTGATTTCCCTATTCACATCCTGATTGTAACCCACAAGCGCGGCGGCCGGCCTGAACTGGAGAAATCTCAGCGTTGGCTGGGAAGCGCCTTTAGCCACCTCTTTAAGAAGTATTTCATCAAGGGCCATGTTTGCTTCAGCGGGAAGATGGCCGGTGTCAAGTAAACGGAATTGACTCAAGGGTGAATCCTTATATAAATTTGTTCAACTCTCACGATCCCATGGCGCCCAAGTCATCTTTACAATAAGCATAGTCAGGTGTCATGGATGATTCTTAATCCTCGCGGATGAATGTATGGGGCCGTGTAAAAACCCTAAAGCGGTTTCTCTGAGAGCTTCTGAAATAGTGGGGTGAGGGTGTATGATATCAGCGATATCTGAGGCCGTGAATCCCCTGCTAATGGCCATGGTAATCCCGGAAATAATCTCCGACACATCAGGTCCCATCAGGACCGCGGCAATGATTTTCCCTGTTTCTGTGTTTTCCATGAGTTTCAACCACCCGCGGGGGTCTCCCTTTGCCTGGGCCTTACCGCTGGCAGTGAGAGAAAATACGCTTGTCCTGTACTGAACCCCTGATTCCTGGAGACTTTCTTCTGTGGGTCCCACCCAGGCTATTTGTGGATGGGTGAATAAGCAAGCCGGAACCAAGGAATCATCGCATGGCCCCATTTTTTGGTTCAAGGATTCAGCAATATACTCACCGTGGAAAGAGGCCACATGAGCCAGCATAAGACGGCCGATGCAATCACCACCCGCGTATATTCCTTGCACGCTGGTCCGCAGGTAATCATCAACGGGTATGGCGCCGGAATTCAACTCCAAACCAAGCCTTCCGATACATTCCTCCTCTAATCTGGGCTTTCTTCCAACAGCCACAAGTAGAACATCCACTATTTCCTTTTTTTCCTTGCCCCCTTTTTCATATTCAACGCTCAGACCCTCTTTGGTTTCCTTTATTGCGTTTACCTTTGCTGACGTGATGTTCTTGATACCTTTCGGCCTTGCCAGGTTCAAGTACCTTTTGCTGATGTCCGCGTCCACAGTAGGGAGGATTCGGTCCAGGGCCTCGAAAATCATGACCTTTGCCCCTAGGCCTGAAAATATTGCCCCAAATTCCTGGCCTATAACGCCTCCGCCAATTATACCAATGGTTTTCGGCACTTTCTCCAATTGGAGTATTTCCCTGGAACCCATTACCTGGGGCAGGTCCAAACCTGATATACGCGGGGAGACAGGCGTTGATCCGGTTGCAATGAATAGAGTATCGGCCTTGATAACAGCGCCGTCTGCGCAAAGCAGTTCATCAGGCGCCATGGCCTTTGCCTGGACTGGATAGATATCCACACCCAATGATTCCATGTAGTCAGAAAGGTTGCTTACAAGGCCTTGGACGACTTTATTCTTTCTGGCCATGATCCCCTGAAAGTTGGGATGCGGGGCCATATCAATTATCCCGTTCCGAGCGGCTTTGTTCGCCCATAAAACGCCCTCAACATCGGACAGGATGGACTTGGTAGGTATGCACCCTCTATTCAGGCACACCCCTCCAATTGACTCCTTTTCCACAAGCGCGATCTTTTTACCCAGCCCTGCCCCGCGAATAGCGGCCGCGTACCCGGCCGGGCCTCCTCCCATAATGGCTAAATCATATTTTACTGGCATGAGGATTCTCAGAGTTACTGATATTAAGACTCCAGATCATTTTTTTGACTTCTCTTTTGTCTCTGTTTTTTTGGAATCTTGTACTTTTTCTTTGGGTTCCTCTTTGGCGCCGCCATCCAGCTCCTTTATGACTTCCATAGTGATATCAGGTAGGGATCCAGGGTAAACAATCGCGGCTTCAGCGATTACTCCTTCCAAGTTCATTTTCTCAGCCACAAGTTTGGTGGCCTGCTGTACTTGAATGCGAACGCTGTTTAAAAGGGATTTGTTCTTAAAAGATAGCTTTATTTTTGTTGAATTCTGTTCATTAACAAGCTCTTCCTTTTTTGCCCTTATTTCATTTTCGAGCTTGGTTTTCTCATCACCCTCGGCTTTTCCGGACTGGAGTTTTTGTTGCAATGATTGCAAATCCATCTGCATTTTATTGATCGCGTTTTTTGCGTTCACCTTGAATTTTTCGATATCCTCTTTAAGTCCCTGTATTCTGGAACTCTTGGTATACACTTCCTTTAGGTTCAGTACACCAATTTTCGCTTCAGCAGCGCAGGCCTTTCCCAAGGGGGCGAAAATCATTGCCGCAAATAATAGGGGAATGAGTAATAATCTTAGATAACGCAGTAAATCCATTGATCCGTCCTTTCTTGACTAGATGTATATTTGAGCATAATCCATACAATGTAATGTGTCCAATGTGATAAATGATCTATGGATAATCCCTCAGTTGTTTGCGGCAGGGAGGACAGAGGAGAGAATCTGGGAATACAAGTAGTGTGAGCCGAACCGGGCTGCGGGAGTCCGATGAGCCAAGTTTGTTGAGCTTGCGAATTTAAACACAGCGAATCGGATCTCCCGCCAACAGGCTCAACGCCGCGCCCCCAATTACTGAGGAGTTAAATCCATGGGCTATTCCATGTGAAATCGATTCCAGATCAAAGCCCTAAGAGAAGGCTGGGCCTTATTTGGGCAGATAATCCTTGACGATTGATATCCAATGTGGCACTTGAGAAGGATCCGTTTCTAAAAATACATAATCCGGATGGGCGCAAGATTTTTTGTGGCGCCGCGGAGCATTGTTACTTGGAACGGGAACTTGAAGTAAGTGATCTTATTGCTTGCTTTTGCTCTATTTTTTTTGTATAGTTAGTCCTGCGTTCCAGGAGGCGGAACCAGGCGGTTAAGTCAAGCGGTATTGGAGGTCGTGCGTCTATGAGTATGCCGGAGGGTCACGCCAAAAGGCTTTTCTTGGGCTTTGTCTTCTCAATTACATTTCTGGTCATGTTTGCTTTGCTTATCGCGTACAATAGTGAGGCTGAGTCATCCAGCCAGATCTATAAAAAAGTCGAGGCCCGTCCACTGGTGATAAGTATCCCTGCTTGTGATCCCCAGGAAACCATAAGCTTCTACAAGGATCTGGGGTTTCATCTGAGTGACGACATTTCAACAGGCTTTGACATAGTCTGTATGGAAAAACAGGATACGCCGTATAAACTGGAGATCAGTCACACTGCTTCATTTGATTCCGCCAACATACCAAAGGTTGTTTCTGCTTTGAGTTTTCCTGTGGATAACCTAGCTAAGGCCATCTCGAAGCTCCGGAAAAAAGGGAAATCTGATATAAGCGAGAAATTTACTTTTCAAGGGAAAATGGCTTCACTTAGAGATCCCAATGGTATTGAGATCAAACTGATCCAAAGATAGAATCAAGCAAATAAGTTTTGTAAGCGTTCACCGTGGTCGCCATAAACATTTGGAATCACGATGGGGAGGTTTGG
>CAZFJT010000333.1:0-4471 GCA_964519135.1 uncultured Syntrophales bacterium
GTTCTAGCCATTTCATAAAAGGACTCCGCGCGCTCAAGCCCATGCCATTCCAGCATCTTTTCTCTTATTGGCGCATCAAGCTCAAAGAATGATTTGGGAAATTTCTCCGCGTTAAATTCCACCAGGGTTCGATCCGTGTGACAAAGAGTGCTGGCAACCACCGTTGACTTCACATGATCCCGGAATCTGGCTGCAAATATCAAAGCCAGCACTCCTCCTTCACATTGACCCACCACATGCATGTCCTCAAGATTCAGTTGATCATTCAGAATAGCGAGATCTTCCACACTTTCCGCGCAGAATTCTTCACTCACATAAAACCGGTCAAAGTCGTCTCCAGGCTCAGAACGACCATAACCCCTTCTATCTACCATGACCACCCTGTATCCGGCGGCGACGAAATCAGGGTAAATCCCTTTCCACATGGCGGATGAAGCAAATCCATGATGCAGCAATAGGATGGTCTCACCCTTTCCGTGGTCCTCGTAGTACATCTCCCTATTATTTACGCGCATAAAGGGCATTCAAAGCTCCTTGCCCTGGACACTGGGCCTATTTGTTCCTATTGGATTCCAGCTTCCTGTAATAGGAGGCGTTTAGATAAACAGCGGCCAGGGGATTATGGCCCGTTACTCTGTCTTTAACCGCGAGCACGGTTGTATAGGCGTTTGCGTGCTTAAAAAAGAGAGAATCATGTCCCACGCAAAGCCCAAGTAATACATTGAAATCACTGTTCTCGGAGTTCAGGAGTTTGGCCTGGAAAACAGGGTTGCACATGGACTCGTCTGTTCCCTGAAATATCTTGTCCTTGTCCTCTATTCCAATGAGATCCTTTGAAGTCCTACCTGCTTTGCAACAAACGGACACCACTTCAAATTCCCATTGCTTTAAGAGCTTTTCAACGATCTCGGCTTCATTTTTCAGGCCTACGCAAAAGGCTAAACCTATGCGATTAAAACCCATACTGTGGGCAAATTCCATTATTTCCTGTATCCTGGTCTTTGTGGGTTGCATAACATAAGGTCTTTCATGCCTGTTCTCATAGCATGCGGCTTCTTGTATGGAAGCCTGTTTTGCAAAGCGCAGGGTCTCAGGGTCGGCGTATTCATTATTCGTTTCAGATAAGAGCTTACCCTGGCTAACAGTTGGACAGCCTTTGTGACTTGATCCTTGATCATTCATGCAGATCATGTCTTTTGGCGTATTGGGACAGGACGCGCAGCTTGCAGATCTATCACTTTTTCTTTCGGTCATTTAACACCTTCCTGTACTTTGATCAGAAACTTCTTTGGCGCTGCCCCGGCCTGGGCGCCCTTCTAGGCGGTCGTCTTGGAGGCGGTCCAGTAGGGGCTTCATCAGTTGATATATAACCGTCATTATCCTTGTCAAAGTCCTTGAAGTGTATTGGCGGTCCATCAAATTCCATCCTGGATACTTTTCCGTCCTTATTTTTGTCGAGGCGACCGATAAATCTTTCAGCAGGGCCTTGTATATCTTGCGCCCAGACTTTTGATCCCGGGGGGTTTTCAATCAACTTGGCCGCTCCGCCTCTTACGCATCTAACGTAGTTGAAAATTCTAACTTGATCACCCTGTGGTCCCCTGCCTTCAACCCATACGGACGGATCCCCAGACTTTGGATCAGAGCGAACACAACCCGCGCCATGCGCGTTCATTGGTCCGCCTTTGAAGCGCCAGGCTGACAAACCTCTACCAATGGCCACGTACAACGCGCCTCCGGTTTCTATGAATGTTGTGCTGGACCAGTACCAAGGTTCCTTGATCGTGGTTTTAAATATAGGGTCCAAGGCCGGACCTTTTTTAGCCGGGGGCCGGGCGTCAGGCGCCCTTGAGTAGTCCACTATGCTTTGAAGCTCTTTCACATTGGGCAGGCGCCAATCATCATAACCCGCGTGCTCCAAGTCTTGGGCGTAAGCCAATGCGTTTTGCCAGTTCATGGGTTTTGAGCTGTCGAACTTGTTCCACATCAGTCCTGTGGCTCTGTCGGTGATGGTTCCATCGCCATTATCCTTGAAATCATTTATACCGTAACGTGGTCCACGCACACAACGCACATATCTGAGGTCCCGATGGGTTAGGGTGCTGCCCCTAGGCCCCACCACAGGATAGACCTTTATGCGACCATCAGCAAAATTGAATCCAAAGGCGCCAGGCATTCCATGCATAACCAGACCCACATAGAGATTACTGGTCCAGTACTGCGCGTCTATAATCCGGTATTTGGTAGTGTCTGGATAACGAAAATCAAAGTATTTTGTATCAATGTACGGTGTCTTTGTCCTTATATTCCCCCTGAAATCAGCCAGTGAGAACAACTCCTTTATGGTTGGCAGGCGCCAGTCATTGTGGCCGGCCAGATCAAGGGATTCAGCATGTTTTCCCGCATCCTTCCAGGATCTTTTGATAAAATCCGGGGTTTTCTGCCATACAAGCCCTGTATTCAAATCCGTGATCGTCCCATCACCATTATTCTTATATTTGGGCTGATTTCCTAAATATTGCGCGTCCTGACCAAAAAATGGGCGCCCAGGCTCTGGGCACGGTATGGATTTCATAGAGCCGTAACAGTGGCTCAGTGCAGTGTCCACAATAGTATATGTGAGGCTGTCGGCGATTACATGACCTACTGTTGATAATGACAAGAAAAGGGTAACCACGCTCACAGCGCAGAACATCCCGTGATGCGCATTTCTCATTGGTATAAACCTCCATGCTTTTGGGCGGGAATTTGAATATTCTCTGATCAGGACTTGCCATATATGGCGTCAGTCAGCTTTACGAACCACGCCGCGGATTGGACCTGAATTATGTAAGCCACTGATATTATCAGCGCAGCGTTTGCCCCCTGTTCCCCAAAGGCGTTTATAGCCACTGCAAGGGCTATGGACAAATTCCTCATGACTGTTCCGAACACCAAAGCAGATGCGTCCGGTTTTGTCAGAATAATTTTACCTGTGGCCGCGGAAATGAGAAATGTTGCAAAGTATCCGATGATCACAGGTACAACTATTCTTATTATGAGTTCAGGCGCCCCAATGATCGCCTTGGATTTCAAGGCCATTGCTATTAATACTATACCAAGAACCCCAAGGGTTGCTATTGGTGGAAATTTTGGGCCTATGGATTCTTGAAATGTTTTCTGACCATATTTTTTCACCAGCAATCTCTGGGTGATGAAACCGGCTACCAAAGGCAGGAACACGAATAGACCGATTTGTTTCATGACCTGAACCACATTAACATTTATCTTCGCGCCCAGCAGGAATTTCACATAAAATGGGGTCAATAGTGCGCCCAGGGCAAGTCCGATCACTGTCATTTTCACTGCCGCTTCAACATTACCTTTTGCAAGGCCAGTCCATGATATGGTCATGCCGCTGGTCGGGATTAAACCGGCCAGAAGGAGGCCAAGGGCCAGGTATGGTTCATCTGGAAAGAATAGAAGCCCCAAACCATAGGCTATAAAAGGGATCACCCCGAAGTTGAGAAGCTGGGCCAGGAGCTGAACCTTTACATCCCCTCCTTCAAATACTTTCTTGATGTTCAATGTGACCATCATTGGATATATCATAAGAAAAGTTATGGGAATTATGGTGTACTTGAGAAAATAGCAGTCACAGTATTGACCTAGTAATAAACCCAAAACCATGGCAATAGGAATAGCTGTTGTGAGATGTTTAGGGATAGAGTTGATGAATTTCCACATTTTGACTCCTCCAGAGCAAGTACAAGCAAAAAATCGATAATCAAATGATAAACACGGACTGGGCCGAGTTGATTCACCAAGCGCTGTTTTTAACCAAAGTGTCCGTGCTGTTTGCAACGTGTCTCACTGGTGAAAAACAGTAGCGCAAATCCTATGGCCAACCAAGCCAGCATTATGGAGAATCCCGACTGATAAGCCGCAAGAGAATACACCCGAACTCCGTGGTCCGTCGTCCCATGCCGGTACTGATCCAATACCCAGCCCACCACCGGCTGTAGTATCGTTGGTCCCATCATTACCCCCATGTTCACAACACCGGAAACAGCTCCGGCCAAGTGCAAAGGAGTGGATTCCTTGGCATAAGCAAAACCGATTATCATACAGCCTGAACAAAAGCCGGTAATTACCAAAAGAACAGCCAGTACAGGAACCGGAATGCCCTGTACAAAGATTATAACGCACCATCCCAACAATGATATGCCGCATCCCAAAAGGTATAGGGGCTTTCTGCGTCCAATGCGGTCAGACATCCACCCAAAGGTTGGGCCGCCTATGGCCCATGCCAGCATTAGCGACGTTGAAAGCATTGAAGCCTCAGTAGTTGTTAGTCTATAATGTGTGGCTAGGAAGGGGACACCCCAAAGACCGGAAAACGTTAGCACACAGCCCACAATTCCTCCGGGGATAACACATAACAGGGTCACATTAGGGTATCGAAACACCTCTCCAATACTGGCGATAACTC
>CAZFJT010000334.1:0-4471 GCA_964519135.1 uncultured Syntrophales bacterium
GTATTGAGGGCTAATTATGAAATAACTCAGCGCCTGAGTCAAGAGTAAGTTGGTAAATCAAAGTAGTATTTGTATAACCCCTTTGATATTTGATCAGATTACTCCAGAGATCAATAGGTGCGTGAGTTAGCGCGCCGTATAAATCGGATCATATCTCCATGAACACTAATAAGTCATAGAATACTATCTTATTATAACTCCTAAGATCATAATAGCAAGCAATGGTTTAGACAACAACGTGCCAGTATGGTTCCCTGAAACCATTGATTTTCCAATCAAATATCAATCCGGTTTAGTGGAGGGGGGGCAATAATTGCGGAATATAGATAGGTTTTTTAAGACCTTCTCCTGGTCTGCCTTATGAGATCCCTTGCCTTTGTAATGTGGTTGCGCATCTCCTGGAGGGCCTTGGAGTCACCCTGGTTAAAAAAGGTCATCACAGCTTCAAAGGCCAACCTGGACTCCACAATGGAATTTCGTATTTTATTATGATATTCCAAGTACTTATTGGGCGGGATGACCGAGAAGGTCTTTGAGTCGAGTATTCTTAATCTGCGACTCAATGATTCTATCTGCCTCAGCACCTCTGAAGGCGCAAGCGGCGCGGATGTGTCAGATGGGTCATACTGGGCCAGTGAGAGACTCGGGGCCCTTGTCATTAGAAGGGAAAGTTCCTCAAGTATAGTGGCTGTGGCCTCTAAATATTCTCTGGTTTCTGCGTCCTCCACAGCGCCTGGATCCAGGGGTGAAGGTATAATCTCCTGTGGTTCAGGTTCAGGAATGGGCTCGTCAATTGATTCTATTGTTGGAATCGATTCCTCGGGCTCTATTGACTGCTCCTCTATCCTTGTGGGAGTTGGAAGCTCCTTGACTTCATGACCTTGGGTTTTTTCCGGCCTGGAAACCCCTTCCGGGCTCTCCACCTGCTCAGGGGGAGTCATTGGAACCGGCGTGTCTTCCACAGGGCTTTTGTTTTCCTCTGGGGCCTGCTTCCGTTCCTCCTTTGGCGCCAGGGGAGTTGTCAGTATCTCCTCCTTTTTCTCAGGCGCGGTCCATGGCAATGTGGGCGGCTCTTTGTGCGATGCTGGATCTTCCTTTTTTGCTTCCTTGGCCTTTACGTTCGGCTTTTCAATGACCTCTTCACTACTTTGCGTTATCTTGGAGTCCGCCGCAGCCGGGGCCTCTATAGCTACTGGGGTTTCGTGGGAAAACTCGGAAATATCTATATCTTCTGTTGGATCCGGTTTTACCCATGGAAGAGTTGGCGGAGATTTTTGGCTCTCCTTTGGCTCTTGCGCAGGCGCTTTGCTCTCTTTAGCCTCCTCAACCTTTTCCTTTGGAACCACTGCGGGTTCAGGAGCGTCCACTTTGTCCTTTGCGTGACCTTCCTTGGCCTGATCCTCCTTTGACTCTTGAGCCGGGTCCTCAACCCCTGGAGAGAGAATCTTCTCCTCTGTTTTTATTTGGGATTGGACAGCCTTTGACACTTCTTCCTTTGGTTTTTCAGGGGTGTCAACCCTTGGCTCAGGATCAAACTCATCTTCAAGGGCTAACGGTTTTTCCACAGGTTCTGAGACCTGGGGTTCACGACTCTTACCTAATTCCAGGGGCATGTTTTGCCCCGGCTCTTCAAGGAGTTGGGCGCTTTCCACAGGCGCGCCCTGAATGGACTCCTTGGTGGGTTTGGCTTCCAATGCCCTTGGAGGCTTATACCCTTTATCAGAGCGGCTTAATACTTCCTTCTTCGGCTCAGGAGCGTCTATTGCGTCCTCAGGCGCCGCAGGCGCCGCAATTTTAGGTATGCTCTTTACAACCGTCCTGGGCTGTTTCATTCCAGGAGCAATCCCTTCAGTGAGATCACTCTTTGGTATTGGGAATGGAAATGGTGGAGGCGCCTGACCATCTTCTCTTGGCGCCTGGGCCTTGGCTGCTTCTTTTGGAATTTCCTCCTCAAGAGTTTCAGCCTCCAGAGAAGTGGCGGGTTCGGGAACAGCTTCAGGTACGGGTTCAGACGCGGGCGGCCTTTTATGAGGTTTATTACTATTTATGATGTTCTTCAGTGGTATTTCAGGTGGTTCGAAAGTAAATCCGGAACTTGAATCAGCTTGCCCGAGACATATATTGGGAACAAAAAACATCCCACACCCAATGGCGCCACATAGGCAGACACGGATTAACAATGAGATGATTTTGTTCTTTTTTGCCATTACCAGCCTCAGGTCCTGATATATTCCATAGGCTATTATATATTATTTTTAATCTCTTAGTCAAAAAATATCGTACATCACTTTAATTCTGATACATTTTCCACTAAATAGATATCAGGACCAAAAGAGCTTATCTTGTCCAAAACACCATTAACGAATGAGCGGGAGTTCTCGGTTCCGTATATCTTTGCTATTTCAATGGCCTCGTTTATCAAAACCTTGTTTGGGGTCTCTGGAAATACCCTGGCCTCAGCTATGAACATCCTGATTATATTTCTATCGACAGGATTCATTCTGTAAAGTTTCCAGTTTTTTGAGACCTTTTGAATCAGGGCGTCGATTTGATCATATTCTTCGGTGAGTTTATCCACAACCATGCCGGCAAATTCCATATCAACCCTGTGGGTTTTTACAGGGCTGTCCTCATGAGCCTCAAAGTGGGCTTTTAAATGATGGAACGTATCTGTTGGAGACTTTTGCTGCGAATCCGCGCTAAAAAGGACCTGGAGTATGAATTCTCTGCTTTTGCGTCTTGAAGGCACTTGGGGTATTAACCTCACAGGAGGGTTGGGAGTGATATCAAGTTAGATTCGGTTCACGCCAACAAATGGTCAAATAAAGCTTAGTCTCGTATATTCCATAGTTTAAATATCAAAAGCCTTGTTTTTTTACAGTTTCCGGTCCGTCAGCAGGGTTGTGGTATCTTATCCCTCTATCTTCCTTAGCACATCGGCCATCTCCAGCGCGGCCATGGCTGATTCCGCTCCTTTATTGCCCGCTTTGGAGCCGGCCCTTTCAATTGCCTGCTCTATGGTGTCTGTTGTTAGAACTCCAAAGCCCACAGGGATTTTTGCTTCCATTGCCACAAGGGCCACTCCCTTTGCCACTTCTGAAGCCACGTAATCAAAATGTGGGGTCGCGCCCCTGATCACTGCGCCCAAGGCAATAACCATATCGTACCTGCCTGATTTCACGGCCAGGGATGTGGCTTGGGGGATCTCGAATGCGCCTGGGACCCGAATTACCGTTATTGCTTCAGAATCCATCCCGTGCCTTATAAGAGCGTCTTGGGCCCCTGATATCAATCCGCCCACTATGAATTCATTAAACCTGCTTGCCACCAGAGCCGCTTTGAGCCCTTTGGCGTCAAATACGCCCTCTATGGTTCTTCCCATTATTGGTTACCCTTCTTCAGTTCAGCTTCCATTATCTTGATTATAACCATATATGCGGTCATAAAAGCCATTACCCTTGCACACTAACTGGACTTTTTCGTTATACCTAAAATATGCCCCATTTTTTCTTCTTTTGTTTGCAAATACCTCAAGTTTGTGGCCACAGGCTCGGAGATTATAGGCGTCTGCTCCACTACCTCCAGGCCATATCCTTCAAGACCCACTATTTTCTTGGGATTGTTGGTCATCAGTTTGATCTTCTTTATACCAAGGTCCGCGAGTATCTGGGCGCCTATACCGTAATCTCTCAGGTCCGCCTGAAAACCGAGCCTCAGATTAGCCTCCACAGTGTCGCATCCCTGATCCTGGAGAGCGTACGCCTTGATCTTATTCAACAGTCCAATACCCCTGCCCTCTTGCTGCATGTACAGGATCACTCCCTTGCCTTCCTCACCTACCATGGCAATGGCCTTATCCAACTGGCTGCCGCAGTCACATCGCCTTGAACCGAACACATCTCCTGTCAAGCATTCTGAATGCACACGCACAAGGGTTGGGACATCAGGGGATATGTCTCCTTTGACAAGGGCCACATGATTCAAATTGTCCACATCGTTCTCATAAACTATCAGCTTGAACTCCCCGCCGAAGTCAGTGGGTAAAACTGTTTGAGCCGCCCTTCTGACGAGTGTTTCATTCCTCATCCTGTACTGAATTATGTCCTTGATGGTGCAGATCTTCAGATCATGGACCTCGGCCATTTTCATTAGATCAGGCATACGGGCCATTGTGCCGTCATCATTCATAACTTCACATATAACACCAGCCGGAGTCAGACCCGCCAATCTCGCCAGATCCACACTGCCTTCAGTCTGCCCGGCCCTTACAAGGGCGCCCCCATTCTTTGCCCTTAATGGAAAGATGTGGCCAGGGGACACAAGATCATCAGGTTTCGCGTCTTGCATTACAGCCGTTAAAATAGTTATGGCCCTGTCATGCGCGGATATACCGGTTGTTACTCCACGCTTGGCCTCAATGGAAACCGTGAAAGCGGTCTCAATGGGGGATTTGTTATCCTTTACCATCATT
>CAZFJT010000335.1:0-4459 GCA_964519135.1 uncultured Syntrophales bacterium
GTCTTACACCATTGATGATAGCTGCGTTCAACGGACATTTAGAAACCGTGAAATGGCTCATGGATCACTCCGCTAAAGTGAATACCCTGGATAAGACAAATGAAGGGGCCCTAATGAAGGGTGTGGCCTCAGGCTCGCTGCCTGTTGTGAAGGCCCTGTTGGAAGGGGGCGCTGACCCCAATCAGGCTGAGAGCCAGGGGATTACTCCCCTTATGTTTGCGGCATACCAGGCGACACCAGAGATAGTTCGAGTTCTGCTGGAAGCAGGGGCAAAGGTCAATGTTGAGGACCAAGATGGTGAAACAGCTCTGCTTAAGGCCTCTAGTCCAGGTGATGAAATAATAGTGGATTTGCTCTTAAATAAAGGCGCGGACCCGAACCACTCCCAGAATGACGGCATCACACCACTCATGTTGGCGTCTTTTCACGGAAGGGCCGAAGCTGCTCTAAGGCTCATAAAGGGAGGAGGCGATATTGACAAAGTGGATAAATCCGGTGAGACCGCATTATTAAAAGCGGCTTCAAGGGGACATGCAAATGTAGCCAAGGTTTTATTGGACAAAGGCGCGAACGTGGACCATGGCCAAGTGAATGGAATAACAGCCCTGATGATAGCGTCATTTCATGGTTACGAGCCTGTGGTGAAGACCCTTTTAAACAAAGACGCCAGTGTAAACGCAGAGGACAAGGAAGGTGAGACAGCTCTTATGAAGGCTTCTTCCTCAGGGAAGCTACCCATAGTTGAAATGCTTTTGGATAAAGGCGCTGCAATTGACGCAGTTCAAAAGGATGGAATAGATTCCTTGATGATAGCCGCGGCAGGCGGACATGGTGATATTGTCAAAAAGTTATTGGAAAAAGGAGCTGATCCCACTGTCCGAACCAAAGACGGCAGAACAGCTCTTCATGTGGCCCAGGGAAAAGGCCATGACGAAATAGTGGAAATAATAGGAGAATACTTGGCAAAAAAGGATCAATAGGCTGAATTATAGACGAATTAGGCGGTCTATTGCATTTGGGCCTTATTAGGGGCGGGGTCTTAAGTGAATTGTTTTATGCTAGTTAGGCTATTTTCCATTCTGGAAAGGGCTTCATTCAAAACCGAGGTCGGACAACCGAAGTTCAGCCTTACAAAACCAGGTCCGTGAAATTGGACGCCGTCTCCAAGCCCGACCCCGTTCTTTTCAAAAAAAGCCGCAGCCCCATTTAAACCCGCTGCCCTGCAATCTATCCACGCGAGATATGTGGCTTCAACATGGGCCATGGAAAGCCCCTCCATGGAATCTATCGCTTTTTGGGTAATATCCCTGTTTTTTCTTAAATAGTTCAGCAGCCTTTCTCTCCATCGCTCTCCATGTTTATACGCGGCTAAAGCGCCAACATATCCAAAGATATTGATACCTGGGACGATTCCTTTCATCGCCTTTTGAAAGGATCTGCGCAACTCGATGTTGGAGATAACTGCAAAAGAACACCCCAATCCCGGCAAATTGTAGGTCTTGCTCGGCGCCATAAAAGTCACTGTCCGATCAGCCACTTGTTCATCAAGGGTTGCAATGGGGATGTGGCGTTTATCCCTATCCAATATCAAACCACAATGGATCTCGTCCGAACATATGATCAAGTCGTTCCGTTCGCATATGACGGCTAGTTGACGCAGTTCATCCGTGGTGAATGAGCGACCTGTAGGATTATGGGGATTACACGATATGATTGATTTGGTTTTAGGGGAAAGGCGACTTTCCAAGGCCTCAAGGTTCATTGACCACTTCCCGAGACTGGGATCATATGCCATAGGCCAGGTTTTCAGGGTCTTATCCGAATTGTCCGGAGCGGTGAGAAAGGGCGGGTAGGCTGGAATAGCGGTTATTATCTCGTCTCCCGGCTCTCCGAAAGCCCTGGAAAAAATATTTATACCAGAGCCAAGGCCGGGAATCCAAACAAGCCAATCCTTTTTAATTTCCCACTGATAATCCCTATGGAGAGTCTCTGTTACTGTTTCTATAAGCTCATCTCCTGGATTGGTGTACCCAAACACTCCATGTTCTGCCCGCTTTGTAATGGCTGTGATCACTTCCTCAGGGGAACGGAAATCCATATCAGCCAACCACATAGCTATGATGTCCCTGTCTTTGTACCTGTCCCATTTGACGCTTGCCGTATTCGTGCGATCCATCACTCGGTCGAATTCACTCAAGGCTTTATACTCCGGGATTGTTTTCATTTGCTTGAAGATTAATATTACACAATAACTATATGATTTGAATCAGATTAGGCCTTCTGCTTCAATCATGCTGATCAAACGATAGCCAAGCTAAGGAAATTTTTAACGGAACCAGTTGGTCAGCGTGATAGTTCGGGCTGTTTTCAAAACTCTCTTAAACAGAATGTCCATTGTCCAATGGGAAAAAGATATCATATTCCGTATTTGAACAAAGCGAACGCTGTTTATAAGCGGGTGGAGTCCTGGTTGGAGAAATTACATAAGGAAAGACTAAAACTATTTGACATATAGAATAAACCTATGCTAAACAATCGCATACAGTGAATACCATTACATGAATTTTGTTCATCTTTAGGGAATAAATAGCGTGAAAGTTCACATATCCGCGTATTCTCATGGTTATGGTCGCGCCTTTGAACAGTAGTGAGATTTGAGGCGCTAGATAATATTTTTATTGTTATGTATTAAGGAGGTTATGGGAGTTGTGAAAAACATTTTTGCTTCCAGATGGGGCATAATTACAGTGGGCGCAGTAATAGGGGTTTTGGCGCCAGTGCTCCAAAAGTTGGGTAATCCAGGTAACATGGGAATCTGCGTGGCTTGCTTTGAACGCGATATAGCCGGGGCGCTGGGATTGCACCGCGCTCAGGTGGTTCAATATTTGAGACCAGAGATCATCGGATTTGTTCTAGGGGCCTTTGCAGCAGCTCTATTGGCCAGGGACTTCAAGCCTCGCGCGGGATCGGGACCTATGGCAAGATTCCTGCTCGGTATGTGCGCTATGATCGGCGCCCTTGTTTTCCTGGGCTGTCCGTGGAGGGCCATTCTACGCCTGGCTGGTGGAGACGGCAATGCGATCTTTGGATTTTTGGGGCTCACTGTGGGAGTGGGAATCGGTACGCTGTTCTTTCGTGGTGGTTACAGCTTGGGACGCACTTACAACCAAAGCTGGGGAATCGGTTTGTTAATGCCTGGGTTAATGGCCGGTCTTTTCATACTGATGTTGCTTTTCCCACAAATCCCCGGAGAACCCAAAAGCGGAGTTCTCTTCTACAGCATAAAAGGGCCTGGCGCCCAGCATGCGCCGATTTTGGTCTCGCTGATCGTTGGGCTGGTGGTAGGGGTATTGGCTCAAAGGAGCCGCTTTTGCACGATGGGCGCACTTAGAGACCTTATTTTATTCAACCATTGGCATCTTTTTTCAGGCTTACTGGCCCTTATGGTGGTTGCGTTGATCACTAACGTGATCCTTGGGCAATTCAATCCAGGCTTTGCTGGACAACCGGTAGCTCATACCCAAAGCTTCTGGAACTTCTCGGGCATGGTTGTGGCTGGGTTGGCTTTTGCCCTTGCCGGAGGCTGTCCTGGTCGTCAACTCTTCATGTCAGGAGAGGGTGATACTGACGCTGGGATTTTCGTGTTCGGCATGATAGTTGGAGCCGCATTCTCCCACAACTTCAGTCTGGCCAGTTCGCCAAAGGGTATCGGCTTGCACGGAATGGCTGCGGTGATCATATGCTTGATCGTATGCCTATATATAGGATTCACCAATCTCAAGAAAACTTAGGCGCCCCAGGAGATGTAAGATGGCTGAAATAGTTGACGCAAGGGGGCTTTCCTGCCCTCAACCTGTGATGATAACACTGAACAAGATCAAAGAACTGTCATCCGGAGAAATCGAGGTGATCGTGGATAACCAAGTCAGCAGGGAGAATGTTACTCGCGCAGTAACAAACTCTGGCTGGAAGCTGACTCAGGAGAAGGAGGAGAACGGGGAACTTCGCCTCGTATTTACCAGGTGATAAAATTCATAAGAAATATAAGAGATTTGTTCTTCAAGCTAAATGATACTGATCAGACATCGGACGCGTCTGTTTCAGCAAAAGGAATAATGCTGTTTAGTAACACCAGTGAGGTTATCAGCGCAGAGAGACTATTAAAGAAGGCCGGATTTAACATTGAGATCAAAGGCCCGCCTCCTGATGTGCGCACAGGATGTGATATGGCCATAGAGTTTTCTCTGGTTACTCAACTTATGGCCATTCAGGTTTTGAAAAAGGAGGATTTAGAGCCCCTCAAGATACTACCGCTCCAAGATCTGTTGTTGGAACCGGTCAGCCTCTTTAATGTCAAAGAGTATCCTGGATTTTTGATGGTTCGCGCGGCCAATATGAAGATAACCGTGGCGATCGAAGATCTCAGGATCGTAAACATATCCGGGGGAGGGTGTCCTGA
>CAZFJT010000336.1:0-4421 GCA_964519135.1 uncultured Syntrophales bacterium
GGAATATTGCTTCCTAAGAACTTGTAGTGGATATTATCAAATATTGGATCCACTGGCTTTAATGTTTCAGGGATCAACCCATCCAAACCTATCTGTATATAATCTCGAATCCTGGACTGGGCTTCATTCAATATCCCGTATTTCCCAAGAATGGCCCAGGTGTCCTGAAATGTGGCGCCATCAGCCGTAAAGGGACCAGAGGCTATAACCCCCGGATCATCTCCCACCACATCGGAGATCATGAGATTTATCACGGTCGACCGTTCGCATAATTTAGCCAGACGTCCGCCCTTAACCCCTGATATGTGTTTTCTTACAGTGTTGATTTCATGGATGTCGGCCCCTGCTCTCAAAAGGGCCTGGGTAATCTTCTGCTTGTCTTCAAGGTCCAATCCTTGACCAGGGAGAGTCAAAAGGGCTGAGCCTCCACCTGAGATACAGGAAATAATCAGGTCCTGTTCATTGGTTTCTTTTAAAAGCGCAACAATTTTTTCTGCTGCCTTTGCGCCTTGAGTATCAGGGGTCGGATGACCTGCCTCAATAATTTCAATGTATTTCAATGGCCTTATATGACCATATTTAACTACTATTAGTCCGTGTGAGATCCTGTTTCCAAGAAGCTCCTCAACACCCTGGGCCATGCCGGCCGACGCCTTGCCTGCGCCTACGACGATTATTCGATCAAAGGAATCAAGGTCAAGAGTCACCAGACCTTGTACCTCCAGCTTGTTTTTTTCCAGTTCAAGATATCTCTTTACGCAGGACACAGGGTCTACCGCCTCTATACACGCCTGGAATATCTTAATGGAATCTGTTCTTAAGTGTGATAGCCGCAAGTCAACTCCTCTGGAATGGCCCAAATAATCGTCAATCACGCCAGGACTTGTAAGTTTCGCCTGCTAAGTCTATTATTGAACTATGGAGGGCAATACTCAGCCCCAGGTTTTACTATGTGTACACCGGCGGCCAAACACCGGGCTTTCCATTCCTCCATATTATGGGCTTATTTGTAAAATGACGAAAAAAACATGAACAATCAACTCTTTATTTTGAGAAAGGAGACAGATCAATGACCCCATGGGTGTTCAGAACTACCAAATTTTTAGGATGGACTGCGCTTGGATTCGGGCTGGCCGTTGGATGGAAGCTCGGAAATGAGCTTGTTTCAGTGGCTATGGGCGAGAAGGAATTGACCTGGCCTGGTAAACAGGGAGGACCAAATCCCCTGTTGTTCAAAAAATTTTCCAAGGTCTCGGATTGATTAATTATGATCGCCCCAGGCTCTCAGGATCGTTAACTGTTCATTTACCAATGGGTTTGGGGCGCATTCTCATTTTAAAAAGGAACATATTATTGATCAGGTTTATCTTTTTGGTAATTGATCAAAAATTTCAGTTCATATGCTTATTGAACAGGTCTTCCACCTTTTCCTCCATTTCCTTGGCGTCCGAGGGTTCATCATGGGTAAAACCACTCAGGTGAACAATGCCGTGAATAAGAAGGTAAAACAACATCTCGTCCAAAGAATAGCCAAGCGCTTGGGCGTCCGAATCGGCCCTGTCCGCGCATATTACCACATCCCCTAATAGGGCGACGCTCTCAGGCGCCATCTCCCCCTCTATCTGGGAAAAGGCCAAAACATTAGTGTCCCCTTCCTTGTTCCTATATCTTTTGTTCAAAAGGGCCATTTCCTGGGAGTCAACCACGCTTATGGAAAGTATCGAAGAATCGTCATGCCCTAATTCTTCCAACACTCTTACCGCCCGGGTCCTTAGCTCCTCCCACTGCGCCTTTATCCTTTGCTGCCTGTTGTCTAGAAGTATCGGCATTTTTCTTAACCTGGAAGCCATTTTCTTCAGGGTACACCACTCTTGAGTGCAGTATTCCCTGCAAGGAGAGAGTGAAAGAATTGATTATCGCGTGAAGATCTTTGAGGGTCATGGTTGAATCATCAAGCTGGCCGTCACTGAATAGGCTCATCACAAGCTCATTTACCCTTTTCTTGATCTTTGAAGGTGTGGGATCGGTAATTGTGCGAGTAGCGGCCTCAACCACATCAGAGAGCATCACAAGGGCCGCCTCTTTGGTCTGGGGCTTTGGCCCCGGATATCTGTATTTTTCTTCAGGGGGCGGTGGTTGATTCGGACCTGTCTTTTCCTTGGCCTTGTTGTAAAAGAACCGAATGAGACTTGTGCCGTGGTGTTGTCTTACTATGTCGATTATGGGCGCGCCGAGCTTATATTCCCTTCCCTTTTCAACCCCTTGCTTCACGTGGGTCAACAGTATCAGGGCGCTCATACTGGGCTCCAATTTATCATGGGGGTTAAAGCCCCTGGCCTGGTTCTCAATGAAATATCCGGGTTTTGACCGCGCGCCTATCTTACCTATGTCGTGATAATAGCCGCCCACCAAGCAAAGTAACGGATTTGCGTTGATCTTTTCAGCAGCTTTTTCAGCCACATTGCCCACCATGATTGAATGGTGATAAGTCCCAGGCGCGGCCATGGCCATATCCTGTAAGAGTGGATGGTTCAAGTTGGCCAGTTCCAACAGCCGCACATTGGTGGTGTACCCCAATGGCTCCAATAAGGGCGCCAGGCCGGATACGAACAAACCGCAAAGCACCCCGCCCAAAAATCCCAGACCAACATCATAGAGATCCACAACACTGGTAAGCTGCCCAAGGGCCATCTTCAGCGCCAGGATGGATATCATGTTTACAACACCCACCACCAGCCCGGCCCTGAGCACCGCTGTCCTGTCGTTGATCATGGTCATTCCGTGAAGCCCAACGATCCCTGAAACAAAATAGAAGAAAAACAGATACACATCCCCTTCTACTGCCAATGCGCCGGTCAGTCCGCTTAAGGCCGCAAATATAAAAGCTATTCTCGGATCCACCATCAGGGACATCAACATCGCGCCTGTGGCCACAGGAGCCGCGTACAGCAAAGATCTGGAGGTCAGGCCCTGTTCGGCGGAAGCCAGCAAGGGCGCCAATGAGGCCATGAACCTAAGGAGGATTATCACGCCCACAAGAAGGAGACAGAATAACAGCAAATCTTCTGTGGCGTTTTGAGATCTATCCAGGTGCTTTTCAGCAAAGTAAAGGGATAGCCTCAACAAGAGTATCATTGAAAGAGCGAAGCCCAAGAAAATCATGTACCTGCTATATGGGGGATTTGCCTTCTTTAAACCGTTGAGTTTCTTGAGGTGTCCTTCATTTACAGGATCTCCGGCCCTTACAATCACTTCTCCTTTGGCCACCTGAAAAAAGACGTCCTTGAATTGATCCAACGCGTCCTCTTTTACCTCCTCACTTCTCTCACGGTCGTACGTAATATTGAAATTAATAAGGTCCCTCGCGATTCGCCTTATTGCCTTGGAAAGAGCCGCGTCGGTTGTAGTATCCTTTTCCTCCACATTTATGTAATGGACGGCCTCATCAAGATCGAAGATTTTTGAAAGGTCTTTTAAGGGCTCCAGCTTATCCTTGCTTTTTAGATGGAGCAGTATACCGTTTCTTCCATCCCTCATAAGCAGCTCCCTGGAAGAAACGACCCCCTTCACAAGAACCGGAACAACCAGAGACCTCAAGTCCCTCTCTATTCGCGAGTTGAATTTTGCCTCTTTAAGCACCGCAAATGTGGAAGGCGCCACTGACGCGCCCAGGAGATTTTCGAATCTTATTCTCAATGTCTTATCATCCAGAGGTCTGAATGTTTCTGGGCCTGCAGCCTCTTCGTTGGTAGCCGAATCAGCGGGCTGGGGGCCTTCAGTGACCCTGGCCCTGTATTTCTCTTCCTGGACCAGGTAATCCCTCATGAAATTGAAGGCTTGTATAATTCTCTCCTGGACATCTCTGACCATTTCATCATCAAAATCATATACCGGCAGTATTGAAGTGAGCACTTCGTCGCGGTTTTTTGTGGTGGCCTCTTCGTCAATGACCTTGAAGGTTAATGGTGAGATTATGGTCTCTTTGGCCGGTTCTCCAAGCCTCAAAGAATATTCCGGGATCGGATTAGGGGCAATAAGGAAAGCGCCGAACAAGGCTGTTACAACAATAAGGGCCCAGCGTTGCCATTTGGGTCTCCTTAATTCAGCGGTCCACGCGGGACTAGACTTCTCCAGCCTTTTCCAGAAATTGTCCGCGACTCCCTTTTTCTTGGATTGGCCTCGGACCTTTTCTCCTGATTTTGCCTTGTCTTTTACTTCAGCCATAAACGCTCAACTCTCAGATACAGGGTTATCCTTATGGGATTTTGCCTCGTAAGCCCTGATAATCTCCTGAACCAAGGGATGTCTTACCACATCTTGATCCGAAAACAAGATCATTGAGATTCCCTCAATTTCAGCCAACAGTTCCCTTGCTTCCACAAGGCCCGAATTTATCCCGTGGGGTAAATCTATCTGTGTTA
>CAZFJT010000337.1:0-4421 GCA_964519135.1 uncultured Syntrophales bacterium
GTACATTCCAATATTAAGAAAGGCCTATCCAAACCATGAAGTCAGGGGTTATTTAGTCGGAAGAAGATGCCCAGACAAAAAAAGTTTAGAGAAATACATTGGAGGAGCGCCAATTACTATAATACTTATCCCTAATCCCCATTCTTACACTGACTGCAATAATTGCGGAGCTGGAGCTGATGGACATTTGAAGTGCCCAGTCTGTGGCAAAGCTCCGAAAGGATCAAGGAAATAATCAGACTATGATATGCGTGCAAAGCTCACTTCAATGGAAAATTCTTCGCAATATTGACGCTCTTAAACAAGGATATAAAGCCACCGAACGAGCGACAGAAATGGAGGCTTACGTCACGAACTAAATATAGAAAAGCTCCACAAACTGCGGGGTTTCCACTCTATTCAGAAAAAATGGAATCCAAATCTATTGTTGAAAGCAATAGCCTTAAATCTCTATAAAGCCAGTCTTACCAAGAGAAAACGTCAAGACGCAAGCACAGAACCAAGAATCCGCACTGTGATTATCCCTGACAGGTTATCCATTGTAAAGACACCTGTAAGTATTTGAAATTATGGCGCGCCCGAGACGATTCGAACGTCCGACCTCAACATCCGGAGTGTTGCGCTCTATCCTACTGAGCTACGGGCGCGGCGAGTCAACGATAAGACAGTCTCATGTGTATCCATTCACCAAGGCGTCGCCTTGCTTCCTAAGACTGTATGAGACTATTACAGTCACGGCCGTCGAGAGCGAGAGGCGTTGCCCTGGCGCCGGATGATCCGATTCGCTGTGTTAAATTCGCAGGCTCAGAAAACTTCGCTCATCGGACTCCCGCCGCCTGGCGGTACTCATAGTACTCCACGCACATGAGTGAAAGCTTACTTTCTTATGTGGGTTGGCGGAGAGAGAGGGATTCGAACCCCCGGTACGACGAGCGTACAGTTGATTTCGAGTCAACCCCCTTCGACCTCTCGGGCATCTCTCCGTCCGTCTTTCACCTATTTCCTGAGCGATTTGAAAAAGCCCTGTAAAAGGTCCTTTGATTCCTTTTCCCTTATCCCTGGGATCACCTCTATTTCATGATTCATTCTAGGGTCATGGGAAAGATCGAACAGGGTCCCAAACGCTCCCCACTTGTTATCATATGCGCCAAAGAACAACGTGGGTATTCTGCTGTGTAAAACCGCTCCAGCGCACATGACACAAGGCTCAAGTGTAACATATATCGCGCATGTGTTCAATCTCCAGTCTTGCAAGCGACCTGAAGCCTGTTTTATTGCTATCATCTCCGCATGCGCGGTTGGGTCATGCAATTTTTCCACCTGATTGAAGCCCTCTCCCACCACTTCCCCATCATTGATCACTATTGCCCCAACAGGCGCGTCTCCCATATTAAGCGCCCTTTGTGCCAACTCAAGGGCCATGTCCATTCTTTTCAAATGTATTGGGTCTATTCTGAACATCTACAAGTTAACGATCTATAATATTTTCCTTAATTTGATCTCCTGATGGAAAGGTTTATAATAAGACTAAATACAAACATTTACTGGAGGCTCAAATTGAAAAGGATCATATGGGCTATTCTCATATGCGTATTACTAGCGACGCCTGCGTTATCGGCTGAATATTGGGCGGTATGTTGCAAGAGGGTCCTGGTGACCGTTGATCACGGACAAGAGTACTATTGCAACGACTGCACATCGTACCCAATTAAATCATCTGAAACAGTGCGCCTACCAAATAATTGCCAATGGTACAACATGCGAAATGTCGCTGAAAGGGCATTCCTTGAGCGTGACACATGCAAGTAGCTTTATAGATCGCTGATTAATTCCACTATTCTTGGCGATTACTTAAGTACTGCTCCACTGGCCGCGGATGTGACGAGCTTCAAATATCTGCCCAGATAGCCCTCTGTTATCTTCGGCGCCGGCTCGGTCCAGGCCTTTCGTCGTTCTTCAAGTTCCTCCTTGGACACCAGGAGATCGATTCTCTTTGCAGGTATATCTATTGAGATTTTATCACCGTCTTGGACAAGCGCGATCGGTCCGCCGTGAGCGGCTTCTGGCGAAACATGGCCTATTGCCGCTCCCCTGGTTCCCCCGCTGAATCTGCCATCCGTAATCAGGGCCACGGAATTATCCAGCCCCATTCCAGCAAGGGCTGATGTTGGGTTCAACATCTCCCTCATTCCAGGGCCGCCTTTGGGTCCCTCATACCTGATCACAACAACATCCCCGGATTTGATTTTGCCCCCAAGTATTGCCTCTATCGCGTCTTCTTCAGATTCGAACACACGGGCTTCTCCTGTATTGCGCGCCATTTCGGGGCTCACTGCCGATTGCTTGACAACCGCGCCCTCAGGGGCAAGATCCCCTCTCATTATCGCTATGCCGCCCTGTGGACTGTGAGCGTTTTCAATTGGCCGTATAACCTCTTTGTCGGTCCATTTTGCCGCTGCCATGTTTTCCGCTAAAGTTTTACCGTTCACATTCAACGCGGACCCGTCCACCAGTCCATTTTCAGCAAGGGCCTTCATAACCGAGTGCACGCCACCGGCCATGTTTAAATCTTCCAAATGATTCGGGCCACTTGGCGAAAGTGAGCACAGGTGGGGTGTCTTTTGGCTGATACTGTCAAAGAGTTCCAGGTCGATAGTTACTCCAGCCTCATTTGCTATCGCGGGCACATGCAATACAGTATTTGTGGAACATCCCAGGGCCATGTCCACAGCTATCGCGTTCCTGAACGCGGCTTCATTTGCTATATCCCTGGGTCTTATGTTCTTTTCCACAAGGTTCATAACAGCCATACCCGCCCGCTTTGCTAGTCTTATCCGCGCAGCTTCCACAGCAGGGATCGACCCATTTCCAGGCAGTCCCAATCCTATGGCCTCTGTAAGGCAATTCATTGAATTTGCCGTGAACATGCCTGCGCAAGAGCCGCATCCAGGGCAAGCGCACCCTTCAAGCTCGACTAATTCCTCTTCTGATAGGGTCCCGGCCTTGACCCTTCCAACCGCCTCAAAAACAGTGATCACATCTGCCTTTTTTCCCTCGAACCGGCCTGTCATCATAGGTCCGCCGCTTACCACAACAGCAGGGGCGTTAACTCTCAAAGCAGCCATCAGCATCCCAGGGACAATCTTGTCACAGTTGGGGACCAGGACCATGCCGTCAAATGGGTGACCCATTGCCATGGTTTCCACTGAATCGGCTATCAGCTCCCTACTGGCAAGGGAATATTTCATGCCTATGTGACCCATGGATATCCCAACACAAACACCGATCGTGGAGTATTACAAAGGAGTTCCACCGGCAACCATTATACATGCCTTACCCGCCTCTACTAATCTACAACGCTGAATATGGCCTGGTATCAATTCATTCGCGGAATTGGCTATTCCTATTATTGGCCTCGATAGCTCTTCATCAGTGAGCCCCATTGCCTTGAACAGAGCCCTGGACGGCGCGCGGCCTAATCCTTTTATCATTGAATCGCTTCTCAAATTGCCTCCAAAGTGTCGTACATTTTAGATATGCTACTATTTTTTCAGTATCTTTTTAACAGCCGGCGCGTGAATCCTTTCGAACATGGGCAGATCCCCCATGAGCGGCCTAGCGTAATTCTTGAAATCAGTGGTCACATCATGGGCGCCTAATATGAAATTGTCCGGCATGCTCTTTGTTTCTTTTGCCACAGCCTCCAAAGGTGAGACCACATATCTCACACCGTAATCTCCCACCCTTTCTATTGTCACTGAACCGCATATATCATCCCACGCGGCAAGCTGAACCGCTCTTTCCCCAACTTCCCTTGCTTCGTGCGCGTCCACGTCGCTGACACACCCTAAAAATGAGCGTTGAAGATATCCGAATGTATCGCATCTAACCCTTTTTAATTTGAGCTTTGTTTTCACAAGATTCGCGAGCGCGTCTCCAAGCGCGCCTGAGCCTGATAGCTGCACATTTCCGTGATCATCTTTTTCCAAACTCTCCACAAGAGACGCGACCAAAGGATTTCCACTGGTGTCTTGAACACCTTCTGAAACAGCCACAATGCATCTGCCGTACTTGGAATACGCTGATTCAACTCCGGCAAGGAACTCATCCTGATCGAATGATCTTTCAGGGACATAGATCAGATGTGGGCCATCGTCCTCGTATTTCCTTGCGAACACTGACGCGGCCGTGAGAAAACCCGCGTGCCTGCCCATTACAATGCCGATATACACCCCTGGGATCGATCTATTGTCCATATTAGCGCCAACAAAGGCCTGGGCCACAAACTTCGCGGCTGAACCATAACCAGGACAATGGTCGGTTACAAGGAGATCATTGTCTATGGTCTTGGGGATGTGCATGACCCTGAGTTCGTACCCGGCGTTTTCAGCCTGGGTATTTATGATCCTGCAAGTCTCGGC
>CAZFJT010000338.1:0-4420 GCA_964519135.1 uncultured Syntrophales bacterium
GACAATAACTGACTGGCTCAGGCCAGGGACAGGTATTTACGAACTCGTATTCGTAGCTTTGATTATTTTCTTCTGTTACTTCTATACAGCGGTTACTTTCAATCCTGTGGATGTGGCTGATAATATGAAAAAACAGGGCGGATACATTCCTGGAATAAGGCCCGGCCCCAGGACAGCCCAATATATTGATAAGGTTTTGACAAGACTTACTTTTGGGGGCGCAATCTATGTCTCACTTGTATGTGTGCTCCCATCTCTGTTGATCGATAGGTTTAACGCGCCCTTTTATTTTGGCGGAACATCTCTTTTGATAGTTGTCGGAGTGGCTCTGGACACAGTGAATCAGATAGAGTCCCACATGATTCAACGGCATTATGAAGGGTTTATCCGCTCGGGTCGTATCAAGGGACGCCGCAGCTAGCGGCCTTTATAAGTGAGGGTGGATCATGATTATAGTTCTTCTTGGCGGACCTGGTTCAGGTAAGGGAACACAGGCAAAAAAACTGGTGGAAACATTGGAAATTCCGCAGATATCCACAGGCGATATCTTTAGAAACGCCCTTAAGGAAGGCACACCAATGGGTCTTAAGGCAAAGACTTACATGGATAAAGGTGAGCTGGTGCCTGATGATGTGGTTATAGGGGTGGTGGAAGAACGCTTTAAAAAACCGGATTTGGATAAGGGATTCATGCTGGATGGCTTTCCAAGGACTGTGCCCCAGGCTGAAGCCCTTGACGAAATGATGGGCCGCTTAAATAAGAAAATAGACCACGCAGTGCTAGTGGAGGTACCGGACGAAGAGCTGGTTAAAAGGTTGAGCGGGCGCTACACTTGCACAAATTCTGACTGCGGCGCGATGTTCCATATAATGTTTAGTCCGCCCGCGCAAGAGGGAATTTGTGACAAATGCGGATCAAAGCTGTACCAAAGGGACGATGATACAGAGGCCACGGCAAGGGAAAGGCTCGGGGTTTATAATGAGCAAACCGCGCCTGTTGTAGGTCATTATGAGAAGCAGGGCTTGCTTAGAAAGATCGAGGGCATGGGCCGAATAGACGAAGTTTTTGATCGCATTAAACAAGCTATAAAATAAAGGGGCAAGCGTTCACCGTGGTCTCTAAAAGCATTTGGAATCACGGTGGCCCAGATATGGAGCGGAGATGGCATCCCCATCCATGGGACTCGGGCGCGGGACCTCTTTAAGTCCGATGAACTGATACATAAAGAGATCGATTTTAGATGATACGATAGTTAGGAGGCCCTAATGAAAGTGAGGGCGTCGGTAAAAAAGATGTGCGACAAATGTAAGATCATTCGTCGCGGTGGAAAAGTTAGGGTTATTTGCGAGAACCCAAAACATAAGCAAAGACAAGGGTAAGGGTTCCGATCCTACCCCTGGGAGGAGATCTTGGCTCGTATATCAGGAATAGACCTGCCAAAGAATAAAAGCATAGATATAGCGCTCACGTACATACACGGTATTGGTCGCTCCACAGCAGTGAAGGTTCTCGAGGCCAGTGGAATAGATCCCAAAACTAATTCAGATGACCTGAGTGAAGTTGATGTGGCGAAAATCCGTGAAGTGATTGACTCCACTTACAAGGTTGAAGGTGACCTTCGTAGGGAAGTCAATATGAATATTAAGCGCCTTATGGATCTTGGTTGTTATAGAGGGCTTAGACATAGACGGGGGCTGCCGGTTAAGGGCCAAAGAACTCATACCAATGCGCGCACGAGAAAGGGCCCCAAGCGTACAAAGATAGGACGTCGAAAATAGGGCCGGTCAGTGGCCTTTCATAGCCGGACTATAAGCGCATTGTAAAACAACAGGATCGGCGCCCTTATCAATACGGCATTTGAAAAAAACAATATGGATAACGCGGCTCTCATTTGATTCAGATCAGATAGAGTCCGGCAGGTCCATTGGAGAGGTAGATGCCTAGAAGGCGAACAACAAGAAAGAAGAAAGAGAAGAAGAACATTCCAAGGGGAGTGGCTCATATTCAGTCCACCTTCAACAACACCATTATTACCATAAGTGATATGGATGGTAATGTTGTTGCATGGTCGTCATCCGGGACCCAGGGTTTCAAAGGCTCCAGAAAATCCACTCCGTTCGCCTCCCAGCTAGCGGCTGAGGATGCAGCCAGAAAAGCCATGGAACACGGAATGCGTAGTGTGGATGTTTTGATCAAGGGCCCTGGCGCCGGCAGAGAAGCCGCATTAAGGGCTTTGCAAGCCACAGGCTTCAGAATAACCCTAATAAAGGATGTTACCCCAATACCACATAATGGTTGCAGGCCACCGAAAAGACGACGGGTCTGATTTTACCGGAAGTGGTAAACATAGGATTTTAAGGAGATTGGCTTGGCGAGATATAGAGGATCAGTGTGCAGGTTTTGCCGTAGAGAGACTACCAAGCTGTTTCTAAAAGGGGATAGATGCTATTCGGATAAATGCGCGGTTGAGCGCAAGAATTATCCCCCCGGACAGCACGGCCAGAGACGCGGCAAGTTTTCCGATTATGGAATGCAGCTCAGAGAAAAGCAAAAGGTAAGAAGAATATATGGGCTGCTGGAAAAACAATTCAGGAACTATTACCATCTGGCCGAGAGGAAAAAGGGAGTAACTGGCGACAATTTACTTATATTTCTGGAAACCAGATTGGACAATGTTGTCTATAGAATGGGCTTTGCCGACTCAAGGGGCCAGGCTCGCCAACTGGTTACTCACGGCCATTTTCAGGTAAATGGAAAAAAGGTTAATGTAAACTCTTTCGGAACTAAGCCTGGTATGGTAATTGAGGTCAGGGAAAAGAGTAGGAAAATTGCATCCATTGAAGAGTCCCTAAAGGCAGTGACTCGCAGAGGAGTTCCTGATTGGCTTGAAGTTGACGCCCAAAATTTTAAAGGCACAGTCAAGGCCATGCCGACCAGGGAAGAGCTGCCCCAGAATATCAAGGAACATCTTGTGGTCGAATTCTACTCAAAATAGTGTTCCTGCGCCAGCTCACCGCCTTTTGAATCGCGCCGGCCGTTTAAACGGTTTGCGCATAAGGCTTTTTTAGTAGCCTGGGGATAGTTTGGGTTATCAGCCTTAACAAGATGGCTCTAAAAGAAGAAACCTACGGAGAACTGCACAATGACATCCACGGAAGGCGTGAAAGAGCGAGAAATGCTCCTGATGAGCCGTAACTGGACCGAATTGATTAAACCTCGCAGGATGGAGGTGGATCAACCAACCCATACTCCGTTCTATGGTAAGTTTGTCTGCGAACCTTTGGAAAGGGGGTTCGGCATCACATTGGGCAATTCCCTTAGACGGGTATTGCTTTCATCACTTCAAGGAGCAGCGATTACCTCTGTCAAAATCGATGGAGTATTGCACGAATTTAGTACAATACCGGGTGTTAAAGAAGATGTAACAGACCTTATTCTCAATCTGAAAAAAGTACAGCTAAAACTGCACGCCTCAGAGCCGAAAACCCTCAAGCTCGAGGCGATCGGCGAAGGAGCAGTATGCGCGGGTGACATCATAACAGATGAAACAGTTGAGATTATAAATCCTGAGCAGCCCTTGGCAACACTTTCCAAGGAGGGACGCCTCTCAATGACAATGGTGGTTGAGTGGGGAAAGGGTTATGTGCCTGGAGAAATCAATCAGGAATCCGAAGATCCAATAGGGGCAATCGCCATTGACGCAGTGTTCTCTCCTGTGCGCAGGGTCAGTTACAAGATCACCAACGCAAGGGTCGGGAGAAGAACAGATTATGATAAGCTGACCATAGAGATTTGGACCAATGGCGCTGTGCTTCCAGAGGACGCGCTTTCCCAGGCCGCGAAAATATTAAGGGAACAATTTCTGGTATTTTTGAACTTTGATGAAGAGGATCAGGTAACACCTGAAGAGCGCTCAGAGAGCGAGCCTGAAATAAACGAGAATCTTTTCAGAAGTGTTGATGAGTTGGAATTAAGTGTCAGAAGCGCCAACTGTCTAAAGAATGCGGATATCAGGTTCATAGGAGAGCTTGTCCAGAAATCTGAAGCTGAGATGCTCAAGACGAAGAATTTCGGACGAAAATCCCTGAACGAGATCAAAGAAATACTTGCGGATATGGGACTCCAGCTCGGTTTGGGTATTCCAAATTTTCCAACACGTGAAGAGTTGGAGAGGATGAGACAGGAACGCGAGAACTATATAGTAGAATAATTACAGTGAGGAACTGATGCGCCACAGAAAAGCAAAATACAAATTAGGAATCAACAGCTCTCACAGGCAGGCCATGTTGCGCAATATGGTAACCTCTCTGTTTGACCATGAGAGCATCATTACCACTGAAGCTAAAGCAAAAGCCCTGAGAAGCCTCGCGGACAAAATGATCACTCTTGGAAAAAGAGGAGATCTTCATGCCAGACGCCA
>CAZFJT010000339.1:0-1030 GCA_964519135.1 uncultured Syntrophales bacterium
ATTATGTGGGGGATTTTTGTAACGCCGGATTTTGGCGTTTTGGGTCCAAAATTTAATAGGGCCATTAGAGGAGCTAAACCGATCTGTGGAGGAAATGATGAGGTGTCGTTACATAGCGATTCTGTGCGCTGTTGGTTTATTGGGCGCGGCCGGGAATTCCGCGGCTGAAGAGTTGGCGGGCAAACTGGAGCGTGTAGGCTTGGAAACGGTAACTATTGCATCTGGGAATAACAAGAAGCTTGTGCTTTCTGTTGACAGGGACAACAGAGTCCAGGCCGCTCCTTACATTGGAAAACGTGTAAAAGTAAGGGTGTCAAAAGACCAAGGCAAACCAATGGCTGTTCTTTTTAAACCTCTGAAACCGCAATCTGAATAATCGACGCCAAGGAATGGGCGCTTGGAGAACAGACTTCTAAAGGGGGTAAACTTGATTGCGTCAATTTAGAAACACTTGGTTTCACTAAAAAAGACGCGGACATTGCTAATATCCGCGCCCGCTCAATAATTATTGACCTGGATTCCAGAGGTCTGAATCCCCTAGAGCTCGCTGTCCAGGGGGAGAATTTCATATGATGTGCGTTGTTCTTTCCTTGTGGCCATCTGATACTTCTTGAGCCTTTCCCTCATTTCGCGCACGCATGATCCATCAGGACACTTCTTGATATGCAGAGCAATAGCCTTCTCTTGAAGTTCAGCGGCCTTCAGTGGATCACCATGCTGGAAATACGCTTCAGCAAGAGTTTCAAATACCAAACCATTTTGACCGTCACTCATGTCAAATGCTTTCTGAGCCAACTCCATGGCCTCTGAAGAGTCTTTCATGGACTCATCCGGACAGGTCAACAGGAACCATGCCTTATCTTGAAGGGTCCATGGATCATCGGGCTTCATTTCTTCTACCTTTGCAAAATCAGCGTACGCTTCCTTGCACTTTCCGGATCGATTCAGGATCCATGCCCTAAGCCTGTAGCCCTCCACAAAGTCAGGTTTGAGGTCCAAGGCCTTCTGAATACTCTCAAGGGCCTTATCC
>CAZFJT010000339.1:1040-4411 GCA_964519135.1 uncultured Syntrophales bacterium
GCCTTATCCTGCTCTCCCTGGCGTGAATAAAGATCAGCAAGTTGCGCGTGGGCCCAAAAATAATCTTTGGAAAGTTCCACACTTTTTTTGAAGTCCTTAAAGGCGTCATCGAATTTACCTTGTAATTTATATATGATGGCTCTTTGTCCATATGCCTTGGCGCTGTCAGGTTTGATCTCAATGGCCTTGTTCGCGTCTTCAAGGGCCTTATCCAGTTCCCCGAGTCTCAAATAGGCCCTGGATCTTCCCACGTATGCGGTGGGATTGTCGGGGTTTTTCTTTATTGTTTTATCAAAAAGCCCCACAGCTTCGGACCATTTTTTGGTGGCAAGGGCTGCGGCCGCGTCCGCAAAACTAGTATCTTTCTTTTCACCAGCAAAGTCTGACCACGGCAATAATGTTGCACCCAGGGCTATGGCGCCTATGATGATTAGAATACCAAGGTATGTGAATACTGATGAGCCTTTTTCATTGTGTTGACAATTCTCATTGAGTTTAATCTGGAGTTTATTACTCATTATGCTTACCCCTTTGTAAATTAGCAGATCCATCAAGACCCGAACAGCGCCTGGCAATTTGCGTTTTGTTCCCAGTGGCGAGAATCCCGGCTGGAATCTGGTTGTATCCGGATTTTTTGAAGCCGCGCGCCTGTGGCGCTCCGCTCATGGTAGACATATACTGTAATATGAGAAGTGACCGGAAATCAAGCAGAATTATTTCAATAGCGTAAACATTACGGATCTGAAACCGGAATCAACCAATTACTTAAAGAGCTGGACGTGATTTTATAGGGCTGTTAAACAGTAGGTGAAGGCCAGATTAAGATTAATTCTCTCTGAATCGAGACCGGGCTTGGGAGTTCAAAAATGACTATCACACGCGTTAATGAAATAAAGGTTATTTTCTTTGACTTCGGAGGAGTACTCGCTGAAGAGGGCTTTAGAGAAGGGCTCATGGCCATAGGAAAGAAGAATGGCCTGGATCCGGAAGAGTTCTTTGATAAAGCTGCAGAGGCTGTTTACAAAAGCGGTTATGTCATAGGCGCGGCCAATGAGTCCGATTATTGGCGCCAGGTTCGCAATGAAAACTCGATCAATATGACTGACGCTGACATGCGTCAAGAGATATTGGATAGATTCATCATAAGACCTCAAGTGATCCATCTGGTAAGAAGACTGAGATCAAAGGGGTTCCAGGTGAATATCCTGAGCGATCAGACCGATTGGTTGGACGAGCTGGATAGGAAATACGATTTTTACAAGGAATTCCACAAAATTATTAACTCATATCGCATCGGGAAAGGAAAGCGGGACCGCACCTTATTTTCTGATATTCATGAATCCGCAAATATAAGTCCCCGGCAAATCCTATTCATAGACGATAATCCCGGAAACGTAAAAAGGGCCCGGGATCACGGCTGGAGCGCTATTCTCTACAGGAGCGTGGGCCAGGTTAAAGAGGACCTGTTCAACATGGGGCTTCTGGATTCATCAGACATGAATGATCTTCAAGACATCACATAACCCGCTTCTTCCACCATCCTGATGTCATCTTCAATGGACCGGCCGGATGTGGTGAGATATCCGCCAATGATCATACCGTTTGCGCCTGAACGCAGGGCCATTGCCTGGAAATCCCGCAAGTTTATTTCCCGCCCGCCTGCAACCTTAATAGTGGCCTTTGGAAGTATCAACCTGAAAAGGGCCAAAGTCTTCAATATCTCCAAAGGAGGCGGTGGAGTCTCCGATTCTAGAGGCGTGCCTGGTCTGGGATTCAAAATATTGATGGGCACGCAATCAACGCCCAGCCCTGCCAGCTCAAACGCAAGATCCAGCCTCTGGGACATTGTCTCTCCCATGCCGATTATGCCTCCACAGCACGCCGAAACATTGTTTTCCCTCACCATTTTTACTGTGTTCACCCTATGTTCCTAGGTATGGGTTGTACAGATTTTGGGATAACGTTCTCTGGATGTTTCAAGGTTATGATTGTATCTTGTTACACCTACGGATTTCAGGGCCTCAACCCTGCTATCGTCAAGAAATCCAAGAGAAGCGTCCAGGGCTATATCTATCGATTCCCTGACAACCGCCAAGGATTGAACAAGTTCTTCAAATTCTTTGTCTGAAAGCGCCCCTCCACTGGTAACTGCGCAGAAGCGCGACGCGCCCGATCTTTTTGCTTGTTTCGCGGCCTGGAGAATCTGATCAGTGGACACAAGTGGGTACGTCTGACTTTCCGAGTTGTGTTTTGCGGATTGCGCGCAGAATGCGCAGTCTTCACCGCATCTGCCGGCCCTGGCGTTTATAAGGGAACAAGAGTCAAATGCGTTTCCCTTGAACCTTATTCTGATTCTATCCGCAAGAGCCAGAAGCCCCATTAAGTGATATTCGCCTATGTTCGCAAGTGTCCGGGCTTCCAGCCTTGTAATGTTTTCATCATTGAGCAGTTTTTCTTCAGTTGAATGTAATATTTCTTGAAACGAAAATTCATTATTACTCATCTAATCCTCCAGAGGAATTATATACCGCGAAGAGCGCATATATTCCAGTATGACCTTTTAAGTGCGCATAGAATCTTAGATTATAAAGTATCATTTGATTGCGCCATCATCCGAACCAAGGAGGCGCTCCAATGTACAGATACAAAGAAACAAGCAAAGACAATGAGGATGACTTAACCTATTTGATACGTAAAATTGGCGGCCTATTGGAGAATCAGGGAGATAAGGATGCGTGGAAATGGGAGGTCTGGCACGGAGCTAATTTGTTCCCTTTGGTTAATGTTCTGGAGAGCAAAGACGCGTACGTGATAACCACCCAGGCTCCTGGGTTGAACTTGGCTGATTTGGAGATACGCATCCAAGGTGACACTTTGCTTTTACAGGGAGAAAGGGGACCTCACGAAGCAGTGAGAGCTGATATTAGTTATAACAGGAAAGAAAGGGCCCAGGGGCGTTTCAAGCGCAGTATTGTCTTGCCTGAGAGAGTGGATTACCAGGAAGCCCACGCAACATATAAAAACGGTACACTCACGATTACTATACCAAGGGCTTCTGATAAGTCTCTGAAGAAGATCAAGATAACATCCTGACGGCGTTGTGTTGTTAGGAGGATAAAATGAACTCAAGAGAGACAGTGTTGTCGGATAATAGGGAAGAGGTTATGAGCCACTGGTCGCCGTCACAGGAGAGTGGGATGTTGACCCCGGCTATGGACCTCTTTGAAGACAGTGAGACAGTTGTAGTGGTAATGGATATCCCAGGCGCTAATCCCGCAGACGTGGAAATTGAGCTTCGCGACAAAATATTGAGAGTCACTGCAACTATGGAGAAGACTACAGTTAAAGGTAGGTATTTATTGAAAGAACAA
>CAZFJT010000340.1:0-4377 GCA_964519135.1 uncultured Syntrophales bacterium
GTCTTGACTTTGTCATAGGCAAGATCCGGAGAAACCTCAAGGCTCACGAATCCATCATTTCCAGCGGTTTCATCATATATTGGTTTGAGAGTATCAGCCGCGCGTTGGATATCACTTATGGCAAGTCCTTCGTATATCTCGTAAACCGTCTTACCCTGATCCACCAGCTCATGTAGATCAGTGTCATAACTTTTTTGTCCGCCTATGGCCTTTTCAAATATGGTGGGATTTGAAGTTATTCCAGAGATTCCGTCCTCTTCTATGAGCAGCTTTAACTCTCCGGAATAAATTAGATCCCTGCTCAAATTATCCAACCAAACTGATTGTTGCAGCTCCCTGATACGTTTTAAAGGACTTGTCATAAATACTACCTCCATTTCCGACCCAATTTGAGACTTGACAATCCAACAAGGGACGGTTAATAGGAATATTGTTGGAATACAATTAAAAGGTTCGTTTGTTGCTTCGAATCTTCAAGTTATAGTGGAACCGCCATGGATATCAACGAGTATTTGCGACTCCAGGAAAAGGAGATCAACAGACACAAATGGATAGAGTCTGAAAAGGCCGGCAAAGATTTAGGATATGAAGCGGCCATTGACTGGATATTGAGGTATGCGGATAAATTCTGCGACCATGTAGTCGGAAAAGGAACCCAGTCCTGAAACTTAACCATTACGTCTGGCATTTAAAATCCTTGTGCTTTTGCATCGCTGCAAAGTATACGTGTAGTTGCGGCCATGGGCAAACATAGATTCAAGGTTGTACTAAATCAAGTCATTGTGAAAAAAATAATAGGCGCGATAATGATCCTGTAAATAGCGTAAGGGAAGAGGGTCCATCTCTGAACAAGACCAATGAAGGTCTTAATAGAGATTGCCGCGCATATGAATGACACCACAAAACCAACCATAAAGAATCCCATATCTCCGGCGCTGAGTTTATCCCACACCTTGAGCAAATCGTAAGAAGTCGCGGCGATCATCACCGGAACTGCGGCCAGGAATGAATATTCCACTGATGTTCTCCTGTCCAGGCCACTTAGCATACCGCCGATGATTGTGGACGCGGACCTTGATACTCCGGGCCACATCGCTAGACATTGAAACACGCCTATAGCCAAAGCCTGTTTGTAGCTCAAACCATCCAGATTGTCCAGCCTGGGGGCCGGCTTAAACCTTTCGATCAAGATAATGGCCACACCTCCCACGCCCAAGGCCAGGGCTACGGTTGCCGGACTGAAAAGGTACGCCTTGATGCTGGAATGGGCCATCGCGCCTATAACAAGCGCGGGCAGAGTGGTAAGGAACAATAGAGCCAGACCGCGCCATCCTTTAAAACCGCCCTTTAATGGAAAATTCGGCCTTTTGGCCGGTATAAGATCCAAGAAAGTCCGCCAATATAGAACCACTACCGCGAGTATCGCGCCCAACTGTATGAAAACCTCGAATGAAGAGGCCTTTGCGCCTTTGAAATCCAGTAAATGTCCTGCAACTATAAGGTGGCCTGTTGATGAGACCGGGATAAATTCAGTAATACCCTCCACGATCCCCAAAATTATGGCCACCCAAATCGATTCCATATAAGATCGCTCCTTATTAGCAAGTATTCACTTATGCGCTGCATTGGGCCTTTTGGCGTGAGATCCGATTCGCTGTGTTTTATTCGCAGGCTCAGGAAACTTCGCTCATCGGACTCCCACCTACCGGCCATTCCAGCGCCGCTTCCCCCACTAGTTTGAATGATTACCCTTATTAACCCATTGGAAATTGCAAACATCGATCCATGGGGCTATATTTACAGATCGTGAAAACTCCATTCAAAGGAATCACGAATCAAGCCGGGCCAAGACCAGAGAATATAGTCCGGTCTAAGGGGCCCCTGATCAACGCAAGACAATACTACGATATTGGCAAAGCCACAAAAGAGATTTCCCAAAAAATGGAGTATGGATAAAATATACGCCATGACTCATACTAAAGTATTAGACAATCAACAAAAGATCATTTTGGCTTCAGCCTCCCCTAGAAGGAGAGACCTTCTGGAGAGCATTGGTTTACCTTTTACCATCAAACCGGCAAACCTGGAGGAGACCCCACTAGACGGAGAAAGCCCTGGAGAGCATGTTACGCGCCTCGCCCTTGAAAAGGGACGCTTCATATCCGCGAAATATCCCGATCATTTGATCATTGCCGCTGATACTGTGGTGGTTTTGGACAAACTAATACTGGGAAAGCCCGAATCAGTTGACGACGCTATCTATATGTTGTCAAGATTGCAATCCAGGACCCATGAAGTGTTCACAGGATACGCTATCATCAGGGGAAGGCCGGACAAGGTTGAAAAGGTCGATTGTGTTCGGTCCCTTGTTAAGATAAGGTCTTTGTCATTAAGAGAAATAAAGGATTATGTAAGCTCAGGAGAGCCCATGGACAAGGCCGGCGCGTACGCGATACAAGGCATTGGCGCGGCCATTGTTGAGCGTGTTGATGGGTCTTACACCAATGTGGTCGGATTGCCCTTAAGTGAAGTTGCCAAAGAATTACAGGATCTTGGTATATTCGATTTTCTCAAGGAAGCCGCAAAGAAATGATTACTGAAAGAATAAGGGAAATCAAGGCCACGATAGAGGCAGCGGCCGTTAGCTCAGGCAGGTCTCCTGATGAAATCAGGATTGTGGCTGCTGCAAAGACCCAGCCCGTTTCCAGGATCAAAGAAGCCATAGAAGCCGGAATAACCGTCATAGGCCATAATTATGTGCAAGAGGCAATCTCGGAAAATGTGAAAGACAGACCTGCGGGCGTGGAAATTCACATGATCGGCCATTTGCAGAGGAACAAGGCAAATAAGGCTGTGGAGATATTCGATGTGATTCAAACGTTGGATAACGAGCGCCTGGCAGAGGCCCTGGATCGTAAGGCCAGGGAAATCAATAAGACCATTGGAACGTTGATTCAGGTAAACCTGGCTGAAGAACCCCAGAAATCCGGTATTCATTCAAGTGAGCTTGAAGGTCTCATATCAACTATTCGCAAATTCAATAATCTTAAACCCATGGGGCTCATGACCATGCCGCCGTTCTTTGACGACCCTGAAAACGCGCGACCCTTTTTCTCCAAGCTCAGGGAATTAAGGGATAGCTTAATAGAACAGGGCGTTATGTCTGAAGACATGACAGAGCTTTCAATGGGCATGACAGGGGACTTTGAAGCTGCAATTCAGGAAGGCGCCACTCTGGTGAGGATAGGGACCGCGCTGTTCGGTCCAAGGGGCTGACCGCCAAAGCCGTTACGTAATGATATCAACATGATCATTGACCTGTATTGGCCTGCCCTCAGAAAACCCTTCTAGGCTTCAACAGGTGTTCGATCTTTCTTAAAGCCCTTGAATACGATCCCTCCCACCAAAGCCGTAAAAGGCGCCACCAAAACCAGCCCGAAGCTTCCCACTATTGTCTTTAACACTTCAGCCGCGACATAGACCATATTGAACAGGTTCATCAGAGGAACCCCCTGGGCCATGAAAGCCATCAATAACGTTATATAGCCGCCTGAATATGCGAGTAACAAGGTGGTGGTCATGGTTCCCACAACGACTCTTCCAACTGAAAAGCCGGAAAATATTAAATCTTTAGCGCTTATACCAGGATTGTTCTTCGCGACCTCATCCATACTTGCGGACACATCCATGGCCAGATCCATAACCGCGCCGGAAGCGGCCAGAAATACTGCGGATATGTATATCTTGGTAAGATCCAGGTGACCAAACCCTGAGTACAGGAGAGTCTCAGCAAATGGAAGCACAGCGCCCCTTAAATTAAGTTCATGTGTAAAAATCACAGAAAGAACATAAGTGGCGCACACGCCCAAAAACGCGCCTAAAAAAGCCGTCAAACCCCGCTTGCTCAAACCCGCCACCAGGAATATGATCACCCCTGTGAGACCCGCCACAACCCCCAAAGTTAGCAGAGTTGGGTCGTATCCTTTTAACAGTCCAGGCGCCAATACCTTCCAGATCATAAGGCCTGCGAATATAAAGGATAAAAGAGCTTTCGCGCCTGTCCATCCCGCGAATATCAACAAGGTCAGGCTGAACAAGCCCAAAAGCAGCAATTCCAGACCAATTCTATAATGGTCCTGCGCGTTCACATAGACTATTTCACCCTTGGAATTCAAAGACAAAACCATGAGGGCGATGTCGCCTTTTTTAAAGATCTTGTCCCTGTCCATCTGACCAAGAAGGGTATTACCGGCTGAAAGGATCTTGCCTTTAAAGGGACCTTCCAGGATTTTGACTTTGATTCCTTGCTCCCCTGTTTTGACCATACCGAACTGTCTGATACCGGAGTTTTCCACTTCAGTGATTTCACCCCTACAC
>CAZFJT010000341.1:0-4348 GCA_964519135.1 uncultured Syntrophales bacterium
GCATTAATATATACCATAGGATGTAAAAAGACTCGCTATAAGCCAAAGGAGGCCCATATGTTTGTTTTTGGAACCGCGGACGACGTTTTTACCATGGCCGTCCGAATAGAAGAGAATGGATACGCATTCTACAGCGGAGCTGCAAAAAAGTCGGAAAATGAAAATTTAAAGCGACTGTTCGAAGATCTAGCCACCATGGAAGAAGGCCATGTCAGCGCTTTTAAGGAGTTAAGAAGCAAGTTGGCTGATTCCGTGGGCCAAGGTGTATGGGACCCGGAAGGTTTGGCGCAAAGTTATTTGAGCGCCGCCGCGGACACACATGTTTTTACGGTTGACGCTGCTGAAAACAGGCTTCAAACAGTCAATACACCCGATGACGCGCTTGAAATGGCCCTGAGATTCGAGAAAGATTCCGTGGTATTTTTTATCAGCATGAAGGCCGCTCTACCCGATGATGAGGGAAAAAAGGAAATTGATAGTCTCATAGAAGCTGAACTGGATCACATAAAAATGTTGACCAAGGTCAGAGAGGATCTCGCGAGCAAAGGAGAGGCCACCATTTCTTGATTCCTAAGCAAAACAGCGGCGTAATTCGAAAATGGATTCCGCCGCGGCTCTATACAACTTCTCATAATTAATCGCGAAATGACTCATGGAAATATCTCCACAATTAACAGCCTCTGGCGCCTTCCTTGCGCTTCGCGCCCGGTTACGGCTGCCAAGAACGCACATTGCGGCTCCCCATCGAGCTTCCGTCCTGATGGGCCGAAATGAAATTGCATTTCATTCCGTGTTTTATTTCGAGAATCACTATATATTCCCGCTGATCCGCGCATGTGAAAGTTCCAGCCAATCAATCCTCGGATTTTTCCAGCACAAGATCAGGATCAGATTTCAGATATCCTTGTATCTTTTCCCCCTTGCGCGGTCCGTCCAGAACCACTACACTCGCCACGCAGCCTCCGTCTTCTACGGCAAGACAAGACAATACTCTGCATTGGAGCTTTTCATCATTGTCCATGATTTCAATCGTGTCCCCAGGGGACATCAATTGGCCGCCTCGCATTGTTTTTGACCAGGTTTTGTCTTTCTTTCCCATTTTTTTTCCTATTATTATCCAACCTTTGGCATCAGCGGCAACCACCGCGGTTCAAGAATTTATAGGCGTTTTCTCTAATAAAGTAAAGGAGTCGACCATTAATCAAAACAGCGCCCACTGGATAAATGTCAGGCTTAAGCTCCGGTTTCATGTGGTCAATTTAAATCATCATTAATATTAAGTCTCGACAGGCTCATCATGGGTTTCACATCAACCATTACATCATTTGTTATTAAATCATTATCTTATATTTTTCTTTCAACAATTTATTTTATATGATATATTTCTCACTCAGATCACCATGGTATGCTGAAAGGGTAATAAAATGAGGAAGATTATCCTGGCCTCACTTGTTATAGCAACGATCACTTCATCCCTTTGCGCCCTGTCATGGGCAAGGGGCACAAGGTACTTGATCAACTGGCCCAAGCCTTACATAGGCCCTGTATATGTGCAAGTATTTGATGTGCGATTCAATCCGCCAATAACTGATCAAACTGAATTCAAAATCTGGGTCACATGGGGAAAGAAAACTAAAGCGTACGATTTCGGTAATAGAGGCACATATTTGATCAAGATGTATAAGTACGATTACTGCGATGGTCCCATGATAATAAGCGGAAACGCTGCTTCGTTCAGAATCAGATACAGCATGACCCCGCCTTGGATATAAGGGTGTAATGGGCTTTTTAGGGGAGCAGTAATGGCGGTAAGGTTTTTCAAGGTATTAACCGCGTTGGGGCCGTTAATCTAGCCTTTGCCCAGAATATGAATGTCTAAAACATCCAAATCTTTGGCCCAAGCTTTGGGAGTTGGCGTTCCGCATCGGATCGTATGCTTTGTCGGCGCGGGCGGTAAGACCACCGCGATGTTCAATTTGGCCGGAGAACTTCAGGCGTCAGGCCTAAAAGTGATCACCAGCGCAACAACCAAGATATTCCCTCCCACCCATATCCAAAGTCCCGCTGTCAGACTCATTCAGCAAGGCTCGGATATTACGAATTTGCAAGAAGAGATAGATCATTTTGGTCATATTACAGTGGGCAATTCCATTCAGGGAGGCAAACTCATTGGTATTGACAAAACAACTGCTCACATTCTTTCTGGCGCCAGCAACCATGTTTTGATTGAGGCGGACGGCGCCAAAGGCCATTGCGTGAAGGCCCCTGAGGAATGGGAACCGGTCATCCCTGATCAAGCAAATCTGGTAGTCGGGGTAATCGGGCTGGATTGCCTGGGAAAGAAAGCCAGTGAAGATACTGTCTTCAGGTTTAAAAGGTTCCAGGAAGTCACTGGAATAAGATATGGAGAAATTATAACTATTGACCACCTTCAAACGCTTATTCTTTCAAACCAAGGCCTGTTCAAGTCAGTGGCCTATTCTTGCAACACTGCGGTCATATTAAATAAATTGGACCTGGTTAAAAGACATTTGGATTGGAGTGATTTAGCGGATCGTTTGTTCAGAGAGACTAGCCGTCCCATTGAAAGAGTAATCCTGGCTTCAGCAAAATTAGGGCTTGTCCATGGAACATACGCGGCAAAGGGTTCCACTTAAGAAACAACCGAACAGGCAAATTCATATTAATTCTACACAGAGCAGGGGCTCGGATTTGATCAATCGCTTTCCCCATTTCCATTAATCTCTTCGGAATCCTTGTCTATAAGTTCAAATTCCAGATTTACCTCTCCTCCATCGTATGTTTCAAACGGCTCGGTTCGGGTTATCATATTTCCGTCGCTGTCAAGAAGTTCCAACACACAGCTATCGGACTCAGGCGCGCCGATGATTGAATAGTATCCGTCTTGCGCAGGCCTCACTGAACGCACAAAACCTGATGGACCTGCTTTGCAGACCACCTGTAATCTGACCATTGAGTCAAGGTCGCCCTCGAACTTCTGCACTATCCTACCTTTGATTTTGCAGCCTTCCTCAATCATCCTAACCACAAGGCCTTCTATGGTCCCTGAAGTCTTTTCCAGTTCAATTGGTTCTTTGTCCAGGAGGCGCATGCCCCTTTTATGGGCGTTAAGTCTATATTTGCCCGGTTCCTGGGCCAACGCGGTAAACTCACCAGTTCCAGGTTGGCTCCTGGAAGATTGGCCTATTCTATTCCCCTCCCGGTCTATCAAAAACACCAAAGCGCCGGGAACAGGCTCATCATTCCGCTCTAAAACAAAACCATAAACCTGTAATTCCTCCCTGGCGATCTGATCCCTGGGTTCCACTGAGTCAGGGTCTATCATGGAGGCGAATCTGAAGTGGGGTTTGAAAGCCCCGCTATCCTCATCAACCTCCTTGGTCTCCTCTTGCTCCATATGTCTAGCGCCCTGGTTTGCTCCGTCAATCTTAATTGTAAAGCTTGGCAGAGGATGATCTACACCATCAAGCGGCGTTGGCTGATCCGGCTCGCTTTCTTTTCCTTCTCCCGGAAATATCTTTCTCACAGCGACTATAGTATCGGCTTCTCGGTTTAAGGAATCCATTCTGTCCAAAATTTCCCTATCGTACTCTGTTTCATAATCGTCAAGTTCATTTTGGTCTTCATTCTCGGCCGACTCATTTGAACTTGGAGGAGAGCCATAATAAAGAGCCCCGCCTGGAGTTATGTACTGGTAATACAGATTTCCGATGGAAAGCATGAATATCAGAAAAAGAACAACGTAAGCGCCAGGCCGCAAGTGAGTTAAATAGTAGAAGAAGCCGGTATTCTCTTCACCTGGAGCAAGATCCGCGGCTAAAACCTGACTGCCCGCGATGATCGCAATTATGATAATTATCTGTAATGCTATTGCTTTGTATCTCATGATAGAATTTGGTAACAGGTCACCATACGGTAATGTTTTTTGGACCCGGTTCCAATGGGTTGGTAAACCATCTCCCTATCCATACATCCCCCATCGTGATTCCGGATACTTAGCACGTTCACCGCGGCCACTTACTATTTTATCTAACATAGGCCGGTAGCCACAACACCATTTGGGGAAAAGTCATAATCAGGGTTATGGCTATTATATAAGCCGGCAGAAACCACACCACTCCCTTGAAAACAGTCCCCAATGGGATCTCCTTGTCCATTCCGGCCACAACATACGCGCTGATACCCACAGGTGGAGTTATGGCCCCCATGGTGGTAACCAATGTAAGGGTCACTCCGAACCAGAGTAAATCGTACCCCATTGTATTTACTACCGGCAGGAATATGGGAATCGATAGCTTAAATATAAGTTGTAGCAATATATCCAGCG
>CAZFJT010000342.1:0-4342 GCA_964519135.1 uncultured Syntrophales bacterium
TTCTTGACAACCGTGCTACATCTGGATATCAAACAGATCTGTAGAGGACCGCTACATTAGAATATCTGATGACGAGTTACTCAAGGCAATAGATGCTATGAGGTTTGACAATGGATGGACGGAGCTTGATTTGGTTGATGAAGGCTGATTATAAGGCCCCCGATAAAAAAGGGGCCAAAAAAGTGCCAAAAGTTGTCTCAGAAAGAAAAAAGGCCGGTAAGCCGACCGGCCTTGCAATTAATGATATCAAGTAGTTACATGGTAGGCGGGAGAGGGATTGAACCTCCGACCCCTGCCGTGTGAAGGCAATGCTCTCCCACTGAGCTACCCGCCCATTTTCGTATGTTTAACATATTAAGAACCACAGTGTCAAAGCAATAAAATAATTTGTGTAATTTTGCAAGAGAAACAACCAAGTGTGTGTTTTGCTTCAGTCGGAATTGGACATTTTTACTTGATCGGTTAGCATGTAACAGAGAAGGAGGAATTGGTCGTGGCTGCAATAGCTTTACAGCGAGATCATAGTATGCATTTAATGCAGGCACGTTTATGCATCTCACACCAAACAGAAACTCTCCACAGCGCTTACAGCAGAGTAAAAATACAGGGAAAAAGGTAGAGAATGAAGGAAACAGATCGTCATTGGTTTTCGATACTACGAGTGAGGGGTTGACTGTGGCGGTGGATCTATTAGAGGTTGGCGCGTGGGTTCCCAAGACAATGTTGGATCAGATACGGCCGTTAAGTGGTCGATTCAATTCTCGTCATGTAGTCTTTGCATTGATCCGGGAATGCGAAAACAGATTTTCTGTGAGCTAATAAATGAGTGTGGCTGCAATTACCGGGGCAAAGACCTTGACAATCGAGTTTTTTCTGTCCCGCTCTTTGAAGATCTCGCAGTATTGCTAGACCATGAAACTCCGGCGCCCGTCTGAAAAACGGGACTTGGAAAACGGTAGTCTTTATAGAACTGTAATTAGAGTAGATTAGAATTTACGGCAGTCTATGATTTCGGAGTATTTGGCGAAAACCCGCTTTACTTTAGAGGATAAATATGCCTGAAATATCAACAGTTATGAAAAGGTTTTCACAATTACTGGCGCTAAATTCGTTTGCAATTTGCCAACCGATTCTAGATTTAATAAATGTCAACCATACCTTTCTTACCGCCCATCAAGTCGAGACATTTGAACTACTGGCCCTTGTGTTTGCTATAACCTTTTTGGTTCCTTTGGCATTATTATCACTGGAGTTGGTCATCTCATTGGTTTACAGAGACATAGTTCCTTTTGTTCATAATTTGTTTATATTCATTTTATTGGCCTTTATAATCGCACCTCTTTTAAATAAACAGGGTTTACCACAGGCAACGGTAGTCTTGGCCCTCACCTTAATACTAGCTTTATTGCTTACGGTGATAATTGCCAAGTCGGTAAATCTTCAAAATTTACTATCATTCTTGTCGTTAAGTGTTATATTTTTTCTGGCCGTATTTTTTTACGAACCTAGTAACTATTCATACATATACCATTATTCATCTGATGACAGAAAAATGTCGACTCCTGTCAAAGCAGAGTCAACTCCGGATATTATCTTTGTTGTCCTTGACGAGTTTTCAAGTGTAATTCTTTGCAATGAAAACGATGAAATAGATCCTGAACTTTTTCCGAATCTTTCTAAATTGGCTGAGTCTGCCATATGGTATCGAAACCACACCTCGACCCATGATTATACGAAAGGGGCTCTGCAAGCATTACTAACAGGTCGCGCGGACGACTCCCCCCTAAAACCGTCCCTGAACAATATTAGAAAAAACAATATATTCCTTTTGCTTGCAAGGGCCGGTTACGAACTCCAGGTTACTGAAGCAGCCACCCATATGTGTCCATCATCGTTGAACATGGGTATGGTTCCAGCAGTAGGAAAAGGACTCCAAACTCTTGTAAAGGATACGGCAATCGTCTGGGCCCATACTATTGTCCATCCAGGTTTTTCAGGAATACTTCCTAGTTTGGGCGCTCGCTGGGCCGGGTTCGGAACCGCGTCAGAGCCTTCGAAATTTACCTCGGATGTTAGAGAATCTTGGCCAAGTAAAGGCCGAGCTAGTCGTTTTCTTAGATTCTGCGCATCAATAACTAAAAAACCCCGGCCTGTGCTGTATTTTTTTCACTCAATGCTTCCGCATGTTCCATATGATTACAGTTCAAAGGGCTACTATTACTCAATGGCGCCTTTAAGCAAGTTTCCCATTTGGAAAGGCATACCAGGTCTTATAGATGGCACGAAAGAGAATTGGAGAGATGACTGGACGCCGCCTTTGATGGCCTTTCAAAGGTATATTTTACAAACACAATTCCTGGACCATCTCATTGGAGAATTGATCAAAAGGCTGAAAAATGAAGAAATGTATGAAAATTCATTGCTGATAATTGTTTCGGATCATGGCGCCAGTTACGTGAAGGGCGAGCCCAGACGGCGATTAAATGATAAGAACTACCCGGAAATAATGGCTACGCCATTGTTAATAAAACCTCCAGGCTGGAAAACAGGGCTAATATCAGATTGCAACTCTGAATCAATAGATATTGCTCCGACCATTTTGGACATATTGGGCGTTGAACCATATTGGAAGCCAGAGGGGAGTTCGCTGCTTTCAGAGTCAAGGCCAAATAGAAAAACAAAAACCATTCGCACTGAAGATCAGCGTATCAAATCCATCACAGTATCATCGGACTTTAAGGATCGATTCAAAGCGGTCCAAAGTAAGAGGTCTATCATAGACGTGAGGCGGGGTTATCCTTATGTGAGCCTAGCGCCATACCACAAAGACCTAATAGGGAAAAGTATCACCAAATTTAACACTAGACCTTCAATTTTCAAAGGATTAATATACGTGAAAGAAAAGATCGAACTTTCCGATTCCGGCAATATGGAATTTCCGTTGGTCATCGCCGGAGAAGTTCATACAGCAGGTTCATTGTCTCCTCCTTTTGATGTGGCCGTATGCGTGAACCAAAGAATTTGGGCAATTACAAAGACATTTGAAATAAGCAAAAAAAACGTATTCTATTCAATGATTCCAGAAAGCGCTTATAAAATGGGCGCCAATACAATTAGCATATTTGCGGTGGAATATGAACTAGATGGCCCCGAATTTATCGGCCCAATTAAAGATTTTTACGAGTAAAGGGCCGAGCGGATTAATTGCGATATTGCATTATGCTAATTATGAGATCTTTCCTGGCGCATAGAGATCTCTTCCTTGTGTAGGACGCAGTTTTCACGTCCACTCTGGGGTTGCGTCTAAACAGTCATGCCCAATATATCTTTATGGGTTGGGCAAGGAATCGGGTCCTGCATAGAATAGGGAATATTGTGAGAACCTGTAAGCTCGGGGGCGCTGTTACCACAGGAAGTTTTTCACCAGGAGCCTAAGGCATTAAACGTCCCTTGTTACAATGGACAACTGAGACTATTTATTTAAAATGGATTTTAAGAGCCTTTTGATCGGAATAGGAGAACAGAATGTTAAAAGTACGAGAAATCATGACCAAAGACGTCATTACTGTAAAAGAGGATACTAGCCTTAGAGAGTTATCGGAGATACTTCTAAAAAAGGGGATCAATGGGGTTCCTGTTGTGGATGATTCAGACAATGTGATTGGCGTTGTATGCGAATCCGATCTGATAGAAAAAGACAAACCCCTACATATCCCCACTGTGTTCGTTATCCTGGATTCTTTTATACCTTTGGAGAATCCCTGGAGACTTGAGCGGGAATTCAAGAGAATAACAGCCACAAAGGTCGGTGATATTTACAGCAGCCCCGCGGTTACTGTGGGGCCTGATGACGATGTTTCCAGCGCGGCCTCCATAATGAGTGAGAAGAAGTATTACACGATCCCTGTTGTGGAAAACCACAAACTGGCCGGGGTGCTTGGCAAGGCGGACATTATCAAATCAATGAGTGGATAAATACTATAAAATCAAGAACTAATATAAAAAATCTAGTCATTGCATTAAATATTTCTATAATCACCTCAAAAAATGCTTTAATTTATCTTGACAAGTATTCAAGATCATGGTCTCTTGTGTCTCATTAAAGCGGGAGGCGTAGCCCGCTGATCAACATACCTTTTCCCCAAAGCGGAGCCCCGGTTCTAATCCTCCTTTTCCGGGGCTTTCATTTGTACAGATTATGGAATTATACAATTGGCCATATTTACCAGTCATACCATTGCGCACTCAAACAGATAACATTGAATTTAAGTTGACCAGCGTTCCGATTCGCTCCGTTAAATTCGCAGGCTCAGGAAACTTCACTCATCGGAAGCAGGTCAAC
>CAZFJT010000343.1:0-4338 GCA_964519135.1 uncultured Syntrophales bacterium
GGAAACAAAAGAATATCTGGAACAAGGCGCCCAAAGAGGCTTATCAGGAATTCGACCAGTTTATGAATAACTTGGAAAACAATAATATTGATGATTTACTGGATTTCGATCCTAGCCATGTGAGAATGGACCTGGATGAGAACGATAAGATTGGTCATGTAGAATTGGTCAGTAAATATAAATAGACCCGATTCAGTAAGTTGGACTACTTGGCGCCCATGACTTTTATTTTCCAGGGACCACGACCCGGTCCCCGGGCGCCAGTCCTGAGAGAACATCCACCATGTCGCCTGATGATCTGCCAGTTTTTACACTCTGGACCTCAATACGGCCGTTTCTCAAAACATTTACGGTCTCCAACTGGCCCACGCGTTTCACAAGGTTCTTTGGTATGCGGATGGCCTTTGACATCTGGACAGGGAATGTCATCGAGCCATACAAACCGGGTCTCAGCCCTTTGGCTTTTTTCAAGGGCGCTTTTACGGTTATGGTTCTTGTTATCTCGTCACCCTTGGCCGCCACTTCTTTGATCTTTGATTCCTGCTTTAGGCCAAGGGACGGGACCTCCAGCTTAACTGGATTGGACACCTCAAGGTAAGCCGCGTACTGCTCACCAGCAGACGCAACCAGCTCCAGTTCATCAGGCATATATACGGTCATAAGTGTCCTTGACACTGCCGCCATGTCGCCCAGATTAACTTCCCGTGAGCCCACTATGCCTTTGAAAGGGGCCTTCAGCTCTGTGTAGGAGAGCATGGTCTCAGCTTCCTCAACCGCGGCCTGCGCGCTTTTCACCTTTGCCTGGGCCGCCTCGTACGCTGATTTCGCGTCATCAAAGGTCTTCTTGGCTATTGAGTCCTTTTCATAGAGACTCTTATACCTTTGAAAATCCAGTCTGGCTGTTGTCAAACCAGCCTTTGCGCTCTCCAGTTCGGCCTTGGCCTGGGCAACCCTGTCTTTCATCTCACTACTATGAATCTTAACAAGTAATTGCCCCTTTTCCACCTCGTCGCCTTCCTCAACGGTTATCTCGACCACCTCGCCCTGCACCCTGGGCGCAATCCTAGCTGTTTCAATGGATTCAACTGTCCCTGATACCGTCACCTCACCTTTGGTCTTTACAGCCTCGACCTTGAAGGTCTCCAATCCCTCAGGGGCGCTATCCTTAATTTGTGATCCCCCGCCCGGAACCTTGGAATGGAATCCGCCCTGGACCCAAACCAGGACCAGGACCAACCCAATTACCAGCGCCACAGCGGAGATGATTTTGCCCTTAGTCATGAAAGTTTCCTGTATGGCTCTCCAATGATCGATTATTCGTTAATACACAACAATCGCTGTATTTCACTTACCCTGATTGAACATGATACTTCCCAAGATTGCGCTCACAAGAGGCGCCCTCTCATGTCTTCACTTAGGGTCGCTTACACCTGTCAGGCAAAGCCAAGCGACCCCAAGTAATCCCGTACCTATGAAAAGGCCAAGGGCTTAGTTTTCCTGGAGCACGTATTGGTCGTATTCCACCTCAAAGCGAAGTTTATGCTTTGCCTCTTCCTGGGCCAGAGCCAGGAAAGTCTCTTTTAAGTCTGCTTCATCTGAGAGGTTCGCGAGATCATTATACATCTGAAAGGCCTTTTTCTCTTTCTTCATGGCCAGAACCAGAGCCTGCTGATAATCCATCTTTTCACTGGTTTCAGGTGGAACCAGATAATCGGCAAGTTTTAGGTCCAGCACCTTTTTTTCAGACTTCAAGAGCCTCTTACCCTCTTTGATCTCAAGAAGTTTAGCCTTGTGCCCCTTTTCCTCTCTTGCAAATCCTTCAAACACCTCTTTCATCCATTGCCTGTCCATGTTGGTCGCCAGATCGGAATAGAATTGCGCGGCCTCCTCTTCGTTACCTATGGCAAAGTCAAGGACCTCATCCACAGATGTCCATTGTTCCATATGTCATCCTCCATCAATAGCGATACTTTTATGATCAATTTCAGCATATTAGATCGTTAGATCCTGAAAATGAAGCAAGCTTTTCTGAAACAGCCTGATCTTTTAAACAACATCAAAGGACATATTGGCCTTTGTTTAAGTCTGATTCAAGTGAAAAAATCGGCGCTCCATATGTATGCGCTTAGGCGCCGCCTTGCGCCTGTTGGCCGGGGATCCGATTCGCTGTGTTTTATTCGCAGGCTCAGTAAACTTCGCTAATCGGACTCCCGCATACCAGCCGCGGTTCAGACCACTTCCCCCGCAAGAGTGAATCTTTATGGCGCTCCAATCAGATTATTCTTTTAGCCGGGATCAAATAATCTTTTAGTAGAGCGCCTTTTAGTACATGCAATTATAAGGCTTTTCGCGCCGCGTCCAGCACAGCCTGGTAATCAGGCTCTTCTGTGACTTCATTTACTATTTGCGCGTGAGTGATTTTCCCTTCCTTGTCTACCACAAAAACGCCCCTGGCAAGCAACCTGAGCCCCTTTATCAGCATTCCGTATTTTGCGCCGAATTCAGCGTCACGGTGATCCGAAAGCGTGACCACCCTGTCCACTCCAGCGGCCGCGCACCACCTGGCCTGGGCGAATGGGAGATCCATGCTTATTGTTAAAACCTCGACACTATCTCCCAGCGCGGTTGCCTCTTCATTGAATCTCCTTGTCTGTGTGTCGCATACAGGGGTATCCAGGGAAGGCACGGACGATATTACACATACCTTGCCCTTATAAGAAGAAAACTTCTTTTCTGATAGATCATTGGCTACAGCCGTGAAATCCGGCGCGACATCTCCTTCTTTCATTTCATCACCCAGAAGGATCAGCGGATCACCCTTCATAGTTATAACGCCTGGTCTTTCTTTCATTACATTCAATCCTTTCAGAGCAGTCCTTGGCAGGCGGCCCTTGAAATACCCCAAGGTCTATTATAATTTAGCATTGGGGCTATTTTATTTTAATACGCTTCCTCATAGGCCAGGTCATCTTCATTGATCTTATGACTAAAGACCATATAAGCCCAGACCTGGTAAGCTATCACTATTGGGACAAATACAATGACCACTCCCAACATTATCTTTAGAGTCAACTCACTTGAGGCTGAATTGAATATGGTCAGGGTAGCCGCGGGATCAATACTTGACGGGAAAATATTCGGATATAACCCTACCACCCCGAACAAGGTGGCTGTGAAGATGGTCACAAACGAGGCGAACCAGGCCTTCCATTCCGAGCCTGAGCCTATGAATACCCTTATCAAAAGGAGCGCGGCAACTGTAACCAATGGCAGTATCAAGAGCGCGGGACTGGAGAAATAATTATCCCATAATGGGGTCGCATAATAAGAAGCCACCAGAAAGGCTACGGCCACTATAACCAGCACAGGCCATATCATTGCCGCGGTAGACATACCCTTATTACGAAAATCTCCCTCGTTCTTGATAGCCAGCCAAAGCGCGCCGTGCTCAAGGAACAACAGCACAAAAAGAGCGCCGCCAAGGATACCGTATGGATTCAGCAGGCTGAACAGGTTTCCTTGCAATACACCATCCGCGTCCACAGGAACTCCCTGGAATATGTTCGCGAAGGCCACCCCAAAGAGCAGCGCGGGCGCGAAGCTGCCTATGAACAGACAGGTATCCCAGAGTTTTCGCCAGGCCGGGTTGTCCACCTTGCCCCTGAATTCAAAGGACACAGCCCTTATTATCAACCCGAAAAGTATCAATAACAATGGAGTATAAAGAGAGCTGAACATAACCGCATAAGTGGTTGGAAAAGCCGCGAACGTTACTCCCCCGGCTGTGATGAGCCATACTTCATTTCCATCCCAAAAGGGCCCCATAGAGTTGTATATGAGTCTCTTTTCAGTTTCATTACCGGCTATAAAAGGGCTCAGTGAGCCTAGTCCAAGATCGAAACCATCCAGAGCGAAATAAACTCCCCAAAGAACTCCCCAGAGCAAAAACCAAATTGTCTCAAGCATGGGTTCCTACCTCCCTTTCCTAAGAGCCGGACTCCGAGAGAGCAGCGGGCCCCTGAGTCGCATATTTTATTATAAGATAGAAGCAAGCCAGTCCAAGTAGTGAATAGACCACTATAAACGCAGCCAACGACACAGCCACCTGCCCTCCTGAAATGGGAGAAACAGCTTCAGAGGTTTTCATCACCCCATACACAATCCAAGGCTGCCTACCAACTTCAGTAACTATCCATCCAAGCGCGGCCGCCAAATAGGGCAGTGGAATCATCAATGGAAGCAACTTCTATATCCATCCGTCAGGATCAAGATTCTTCCGCTTCCAGAATACCACCGCTGAAACAAGTATGAACAGGAACCCAAGGCCCACCATTAACC
>CAZFJT010000344.1:0-4330 GCA_964519135.1 uncultured Syntrophales bacterium
CTCCCCAGACCCCTCCCCCAAAAACTTTATGGTATTACTGTATCTTACACATATCGTCATGTTTCACATTCGACTCACACGGCCTTTGGCCTGGTTCGTCTGTAACCAATCATTTCCATCTTGATTGTGAAGATTTACTCTAGTGATCGAAGAAGAGTGAACCTCACCCATCTTTATTCCAAACACTTATGGCGCTCACGCTGGATGTTTGGTACTAATTTTCATTCAGCGAATCGGATCTTCCGCCAACAGGCGCAGCGCCGCTGAGTTCGGATTATTGAAACAGGTAGGGGCTCCGCGGCGCCTGGATGGTTCTGACCCGGGCCTCGCTTATTACGATTGCCGGTTTATCATATATCAAAACTCTCTCAACCACTCCCTCCACCTCAACCCATTGCCCTTGTTCCAAATCATTGGGCTTCATGGGTTTAACCAGTACTCCCACTGGTCTTGCGTCCGCAGCGCAGCACCACATTATAAGCCTGTAAAGTAGAAACCGGTTGTCTCCTATGGACTTGTCCCGGTAAACCGTGCCTTTGGTCTTGATCATTTTTCCTATAAAAGCTCGGGGGTTAATGGAGAGACTCAGTAGGTCCACAGATCCCCCTTCATCATTGCCGTCTACAGTAACCTGAGGTCTTCCTGAGAACATTTCACCTTCAACCAAAGGGCGTGATTTCGCTATGGATCGCTTTTCAAAGGCCGTGGGGCTGAGATGGGACGTAGCGGCCATGGGCAAATAGAGGATTGGAAGTATTAAAATAGCTACCTGAACAAGGCCGGCAAACGCGCCCATGCCCATATCGTGGGGTATGTCATAATAGGTTACTAATAAGTATATCAAGATTATGGACACCCCGACCTTTACTAAGACCCAATACCTTGGATTCAGGAATTTTGCGATCAGTGGAGAGTCTCCAATATTCGTCAGCAGGAGCCAGAATGCCATGAGCCAAGATATCAGGACAACCATCTTGAATATCCGAGGGACCATGTGATTTGTATGATCAGCCAAAGAATACCTCTGGAATAGAGCTCATGAGCAGCATAAGAATAAAAGTCAGGCTAAATACGGTCGTTCCTATGAAAAATATCAAACGCCATCTGAACATGGTTGAATACATGAGTATCAGTTTCAAATCCAGCATCGGGCCAATGACCAAAAACGCCATCTGCGCCACTTGCGGAACCACTCCCCGAAATGCGGCCGCAATAAAAGCGTCCGCCTCTGAACAGAGATTAAGTAGAACAGCGAGAATCATCATAACGAGGATCGCCAGCCAAGGATTGGCGCTCAACTGGGCAAAGGTGTCCATGCTGATGAAGGTCCTGGCCACAGCGGCCAAGTAGGCGCCGATGATGAGGTACTTGGCCACAAGAAAGAAATCCTCGCAACCGTGGTATATGGTTGATATGAGTTTGGCCCTGAAGCCAACATCCGCGTGTTTATGATCATGGGAATGATGACAGGTGTGACAGCCTTGGTCCAAAGGCGTATCCAACAATCCTTGCTTACTAACCCGGAAATATTTCACAAGAAGTCCCACGGAAACAGCCACCAGGTATCCACATGCTAAGCGTGTAATGACAAAGAACCAGTCAAACCTGTATGCAATGGCTGTGGAGGCTGCCACAAGAGGGTTAAATATGGGAACGGCAAGCAGGAAGGCCACTGCTGCGGGCAAGGGGACTCCCTTACCCATCAGTCTCTTTGTAACCGGGACTATTGCGCACTCACATACCGGAAAGATAAATCCGAGACTCGCTGCAATGAATATGGATGAGGTACTACGGCCCTCCAGGACTTTTCTGACGGAATCCTCAGATACAAAGGTCTCCACCAAACCGCCCACAAGAGTCCCAAAGAGCAAAAATGGCAGAGCCTCTATAACTATTGAGACAAATGAGATCGCAAGATCTCCGGCAAGATCTCCTTTTCCGAACATACCAGCCGCAGTCGGCAGAAGGGCCGCGATGATCAAAAAGAGTATCTCAACTATCAAACCAGGTTTTACCGGCCTTTTTTCCATATGCGAGCAGGGCGCCTGAGGATTTCTTTCAAGTGTAGGATCGATGTGTTGCTCTTTGTTAGAGGTTGTGTGGGTCACTTACGGAGTTTCAACTTTCCTTTACTGAAAAAATTGCCGGACCTGCTATATTTCCAAGCCCGGCAAGATATTATTCTATTATTTACTTTTTTAGTCAAAAATCAAGCCATTTGCATCACTAAGAAAACAGAGCGACTAACCGGTCCTTTCAGCCGGCTCTTCCTTGCTGTGTCCTTCAATGTGCATCACATGTGAGAGCACATCATGCAGATGAGCGTCCAGGTCTCTGATATGGGTCTTAAGCTCCGCAAGATGAGGACCACATTCCACTTTGCATTGATCCAGATCTTTTTCAAGATGCTCTATATCAGAATGCACATGCTCCATGTCCGTTCGCAGGTGTTGCAGGTCATCTCTTAATAATCCCATTATTTTTACCTCTTGATTAAGATGAGTTGCGCTACTTCATATCATGGGCCTGTACCCATATTACAGCGTCCAGGGAGAGTTCCTTTCCGTCATGCTTGAGGTCTCCGCCGGCGCCAAGGGCGCAAAATCCCCACCAGCCGGCCTTTGGCAGACCATAGGAGAATTCGCCCTTATCGTTGGCCAGGATTGTCTGGACCACAAAAGCGTCTTGGGGCGCCTCAACCTTGGCCTCCTTTGCAAACTCATGTCCCTTGATTTCGTGATTCATGTATTCCACTTCAATCTCAGCGCCGGGAACAGGCACATACTTGTCGCCATCTTTGCGAACGACAACGCCCCTGAATACATTACCGGTCCACAGGGCGTACGGTTTGTCCAGGGGCATGATCTCAACAGGCAACCCAACAGGATTGTTCCAGTCTGTGCTTGCGCCGCCCTTATTCACCATAACCTTAGTGATTTGCTGAATGTAAGCGTCTTCCGACTTTTCATAGTAGGGGCCCGGATCAACGAAAAAGATAAAGTCTCCCATGCCTTTGAGTCTTTGGCCAAGAAGTTCATAACCTACACCTTCATTGGTCAGGCTCTTGAATTTGATTTCTTTCAACTGGCCCAAAAGGTCGGTTGTCTTTTCTTTATTCATTACTCCAAAAGCCTTGGGAGGAGTGATTTTCCCATCAGCGCCTTCACCCATACTCATGGTATGGCCCGCCTCAAAAGGATGCGTGAATAATAGGATCAAGTCGATCTTGCTTGAGTCTTCAGGAGTTAAAGCTGTTTTGGGTGTATATATCATCTGAAAGTGGGCAAAAGCCGGCGCGGCCAAAAGAGCAATAATCATTGTTAAAGATAAAATTCGCCCAACCAATTTCATGTGTATCTCCTTTTTTTATCCTTCGACGGCAATTTTATTGAACCGCCGGTGAAGAAGAGATAAACTCTTGTTTGTGGGTTATGATCCACGTTCCGTTCCAAGAAAGTCGTGGATCCCTCTCATTGGAAACGGGTCGGCAATGGCGTGTCGGCCCGTTCTGAATTGTAGGGTAATCTCCACCAGTATCTTCCGTTCACACCTCCTTTCTGACAATTACTCCGTCCGACTTCCTCCCCATTGTGTATCCGATGTAGTAGGCGATGATCGTAAGAATCACGATCAAGGCCACTGATGTGACTATCTGGGTTATCATGAGCATTTTGAGGGCCATTATTTGGCCTGGGCCAAAGTCTTGTTGGGCCACAACCGTGGGCTGGGCCGCAGGGGGTTGTGCCGAGGGCCGTTTTTGTGCGGTCGGCTTATCCGGTTTTTGCTGGACCTGGGCTGTGGAAGCTTCTTCTGTTTCGGTCTTTTCAGGCGCCTCTGCCGCAGGCTCTTCCGATTTCTCCGCTTTCTCGGGGCCCTTATCAGGCGGAGGGCCGTCCTGGGTTACAGTATGCCCTTCTCCCGCGTCCAGGGTGACTATGTACTCCACAGAGGGTTTATTCACCTCAAGAGTACCGTCTTCTCCAACCCTATGTTCGGATATAGTCTTACCGGAACCCTTTTCCTCGAGTACGATCTTGTGCCCGGCCGCTGAAGACCCATCCGAGAACGCGCCCTCTATGTAAATGGTCCCGTCCATATTGTCTTCTACCGCCAGTAATGGCTTATGTGCGTTCGCCGTTCCGAAGAAAGCGAGAGCTATAACCACCATTAGCCCGGTAACGACCCTGTTGAATTGTGACATGTGAATCTCCTAAAATCATATAATGTTTCTCAATACTTAGTCGAACATGCAAACTCGATGGCTTTCCTCTTTTTTAATCACGCGGATCAGCTAAACAAAAAGGGGCCGATCTGATAGACGAAGCTTGCC
>CAZFJT010000345.1:0-4323 GCA_964519135.1 uncultured Syntrophales bacterium
CCCCGCGCCAGAGGCCGCGCCCAATAGTATTACATTGGAAAGAATCGGATTTCCCAGCTCCAAGGCTGATTCAGTCGCGTTTACAAATATTGATGTCTCGCAGAGGTCCTCTATCTTGGTCCTTAGGCGCCCAAGATCCGGATATTCAGCCAGGCCGCTTATAACGTCCACAGGTTGAACCGGCCTCATATTGATTAACCCCATTGTTCTGGGATTACCGTAAAGGCCCAGTATTCTGGCCGCCTCAACAGGCTCCAGGGCTATGATCAAATGTGCTGAAGATGGCGGCATTATCGGGCCATACTGCCTCTTTTTAGATACTCTCACATGGCTCATCACAGACCCGCCCCTTTGGGACGCCCCATAGGTCTCTCCTATAGTGACCTTGTAACCAAGGTCTACCAGGACCGCGCCTATAAGCTGAGAGGCCAGCACATTACCCTGACCGCCCACACCGCAAACTATGAGATTGTATGGGTCACTATTCATTGAATGGCGTCCTTATAATGGCCCCTGTTGCACAGACATCCGCGCATACTCCGCAACCCACGCAGATCGCTTCGTCCACCTGGGATTTACCTGTCTCAGGGTTCCAGTTCAGACCAGGGCATCTGAGCACCCTTGTGCATAGCCTGTTGCATCCGCATTCATTACCCAGGCATTTTTCCGGGTCAATAAAGACCTTGTATCTTTTGGATTCTTTTTTGGCCCGCACCAGCGCACAGGTTTGGCGGAGGATTAGGGCCTTGGTTCCAGGCCTGCTGAGAAGTTCATAAATAGTTTGGGAAGTGTCATCCAAATCAAATGGATCTTTGATCACCGTCTCTATCCCAAGGCCTCGGGTAATATCCTCAATTATTATAGGCGCGGCTGAGTCGCCAGTGGCCGCTATGGGACTTCCAGGATGCGGTTGGAATCCGGTCATCGCTGTAGCGCTATTATCCATGATGATCAGCAAAAGGTCCGAACCATGGTGCCTTGCGTTTATCAAGGCAGGGATAGCTGAATGGTAAAAGGTTGAATCCCCGCAAAGGGCCACTGCAGGTTGGTTCGCCCCAAATTGTCCCAGCTTGCCGAATCCCGACGCCATTCCAGAGCCGGAACCCATCGCGTGTAAGGTTTTTGCCTGCTGGAATCCTGTTGGCAGGAATCCCAAAGCATAGCACCCTATGTCCCCAAATACCACGCCATCTCGACCATCCAACGCGAGAGCCTTTTTTAAGGCCCAAAAAGAGGCCCTGTGAGGACAGCCCGCGCAAAAGGCCAAGGCTCTTGATGGAGAGTAATCGTCAAGCGCTTCTTGCGCAGCCTTGGAATAATCGCCTGGAAGAGGGTTTTGTTCGATTCCAAAAATCTTGGCCAGGCAATCCATTATCAATCCAGGGCTCAACTCTCCTGTGTCCGGCATATGCGCGGATCTTTTTCCAAGGAATTGAATCTTAGGCAGATCAAGGTTGTGGTCCCCATACAGTGATTTCACATTATCTTCAAGATTAGGATCCACCTCTTCAATAAACAGAACCCTCTCGGTTTTCTTCAGTTTGTCCAATAGGAAATGAACAGGAAGCGGCCAGGTTGTCCCGATTTTGAGGATCCCAACCTTTGATTCCAGACTAAGATTCTCCACAGCTTCCTGGGAGAACAAATAACCAGCGCCGCAGGTGATTATCATTAGCTCAGGACCGGCGGGGCCATCATAGGAATTGAAATCAGAATCAGCAAGCAAGTCAGAGGCCTTGGCAAGTCTTGCGTGCGCGGCTGGATGGCTAATGGAGGCAGGTAACGCACAAAGCGGGGATGATGGGTCAAAATAAGGCTTTGGTCTTTCTTTGGACAATGGTCCCAGTATTACGTTTCCCCTTGCGTGAGAGATCCTGGTGACACTGCGAACTATAACCGCATTGCTTATTTCTCTGGATAGCTGGAAACCGTACCTGACCATCTCCTTGGCCTCTTTAAAGCTGGATGGCTCAAGCAAAGGAAGGTCTGCAAGCTTAGCGAATATCCTGGAGTCTTCTTCATTTGTGCTGGATATGCCTGATGGATCATCAGCCACTATTATGACCAAACCGCCCCTGACGCCGGTAAGATTGAGATTCAAAAGGAAGTCGGACGCTACGTTCATACCATTCTGTTTCATCGCGGTCAAACCGTTACAGCCTGAGCAAGCGGCTGCAGCCACCACCTCCAGGGCCACCTTCTCATTTACCGACCATTCCACATAAATGTTCATCTCATTGGCTACCTGGGCCAAAGATCCGATTATCTCAGAAGACGGATTTCCAGGATACGCGGCGGCAACTGTAATGCCCGCCTCCAGCGCCCCTCTGGCCATGGCCTCATTGCCCATGAGGAGAACTTCCTTGCCTGGTGAATCCATGCTTAAAAGAGACAATTCTTGAATACTCCTTCAGAAATATAATTCACGCGCCTTGCGCTCGTTTTCTTTTATTATCAGCGGCCTTTGATAAATGGTCCAAGCCGGCCTGGTCAAAGGTTTCAGTTACTATGGTTTTAGCTGCCATTGAATTTGAAAGAAGCTCGTCTCCGCGCTCGGTCCTGGATATCACCGTGTTCCATCCTTCTCTTCCCTCGTGCATGCCAACTGAGATATCAGCGAACTGTGATGTCATGTCGTCGCATACTGAACAAGCAGCCTGTATCATGGGCCGTAACTCATCAAGGGGGATTTCGAATGGGCCGGTTTTCGTTTCTATTCGCATCAAATCCGCGGGCGGTGGCGGTATGTGGTAGCCCAGCACGTCCTTGACATTGAATTTAGCGGAAAGGTATTGTTCAAATTCTCTTGCTGAAAAAGCCCAATTGCAAAATAGACCTACTATAAGGGCGATCCTGTGGGACAGACCCTCTTCTTTTATGTCCAAAAAGGCCATTTTACGGGCTGACTTCACTTGGCAGGGTAGCCCCACAAGCCCGATCCTTTGGTATCCCCTATCCAGGGCCTCTCTCAGGGCTGTGAGTGAATGCGCGCCCATGTATTTGGAGCCTGCGCAAGACAGAACCTCTTCACTGGTGGTCACCACAGTTCCTTGGCCAAAAAAAGACTCCGACTCACCTTTAGTTGTTACAGCAGCGTCTATGAACCCTTGTTCCAAAGCATGGGAAATCAAGGCTGAAACAACACCCCCACCCTGGGCCCGCTCAACAGTGTCGCCGTCAGCGGCCTTTGCCGCAATAACCTGCTTGTAAATCCCCACACCGTTGGGATCGTGATCTTTGTGGAATACCATTCGAGAAATGGCCTGGTGATCAAAGAATGTCATTGGACAGTAAGCAAAGCATCTCCCATGCTCCACAGTGCAATCATGGAGCTTCACTGTCTTGCCCTTGAACTTTACAAGATAAGGGCAGCCGGCCACACATGCTCCACAGGCCGCGCAAAGACCCGGATCTATTACCCTTTCAACGAGTTTTGACAGCGCGTGTTCTTTTTCCATTAATGCCAACTCTGGGCCTTACTCTGATCAGGCTGTTGTTTCCTTGGCTTGAAAAAACAGAAACTCTTCTATGAATTTATTTAGATCTCCGTCCAATACCGCGGTGACATTTCCTGTTTCATGGTTGGTTCTGTGATCCTTAACCATTTGGTAAGGTTGCATAACATAAGACCTGATCTGAGATCCCCAGGCTATCTCCTTCTTGTCTTTGTGCAGATTGTCTCGCTCCTCCTGGAGTTTCTGGAGTTCCAGGTCATAGAGTCTGGATCTCAATATCTTCATGGCCATGGCCTTGTTCTTATGCTGTGAACGTTCATTCTGGCACTGCACTACAATACCTGACGGCAAATGGGTGATGCGGACCGCGGAATCGGTTTTGTTGACGTGCTGACCACCAGCGCCTGATGCCCTGTACGTATCTATCTTTAAATCAGCGTCGTTGATTTCAACGTCAACATCATCATCAGCGCTTGGATAAATGAACACCGCGCAGAAGGAGGTATGCCTCCTGGAATTCGCGTCAAACGGGGATATCCTGACGAGCCTATGTATTCCCATTTCAGCCTTTAGGCGACCAAAAGAGTAATCACCTTCCACAGACACAGTGCAAGATTTGATCCCAGCTTCATCCCCTGGAATCTGGTCATAGATCTCTGTCTTGTACCCCTCGCGCTCGGTCCATCTCAGGTACATTCTCAAGACCATTTCCGCCCAGTCCTGGGCCTCGGTTCCACCTGCGCCCGCGTGAACTTCCAGGATAGCGTTACCTACATCTTCCGGTTTGGAGAACAGCCTCTGAATCTCAAGGCGGTTCACCTGTTCCTCTATCTTGTCCACACGTTCACCAACTTCTTCAAGGGCCTTG
>CAZFJT010000346.1:0-4322 GCA_964519135.1 uncultured Syntrophales bacterium
GTCTTTGCTGATTTTTCGCCAAGAACAACCGTTCGACCCCGCGCGGGCTACCCCCTACCGCGGATAGCACCCCGGTGACTTGACAAACACGGTGACTTGACAAAAATGAGAGAATCGTAAGCGTTCAGGGGGGTAGTAGTCCCTCTGATAGAATTCTAAGCAACATCTAATACTTTTCTAATACAGTTCTAATAGCAGTGTGCTATGGTTATGATATGACTTCATCAAATGCAGCATCACAACAAGATATGAATTGGGAGCAAATGCCCTGCACCGCAGAAGAGTGGGCCCGCACTCCCCCAGCGGTGCAGGAATTCTTGTTATCTCTGTTGGCGCAAGTGCAAAGCCTACAAGCAGAGGTAACCGAGTTGCGTGAACGAGTCAACCGCACCTCCCGCAATTCCTCACAGCCACCTTCCAGCGATGGGCCTGGTGTTGCTGCTCATCCCCGTCGGCGTGGCCAGAGTCAACGCCAACGTGGCGGGCAACCAGGACACCAAGGTGCGCCCCGCAAGTTGGTGTCATCTGCGCAACTCCAAGCCAGCTACGATATCAAACCAGACCAGTGCCGCCAGTGTGGGCATAGCCTGGAAGAAGAAGACGCGGCCCCCTATCGTCACCAAGTGACTGAAGTGCCCCCCATGAAAGCTGCGGTAACGGAGTATCGCTTGCATAGCCTAACTTGCGCAGAATGTCAGGCCACGACGCGGGCAGAACTACCAGCCGGTGTGCCGCAAGGCCACTTCGGGCCGCGCTTGCAAGCCATGGTCGCGCTGTTGACGGGCAACTATCAGCTGAGCAAACGCGAAGCGGCGGAGATCATGGCTGACTTCTTTCAGGTTGATATGGGGCTAGGCTCGGTGCCCACTCAGGAGCACCGCACCAGCCAGGCTATCCAAAAGCCCGTCGAACAAGCTCGCGAGTACGTCAAGACGCAATCAGCGGTCAATGTAGATGAAAGCAGTTGGCGTGAGGCCAATCAGAAAGCCTGGTTATGGGTGGCCGCCACCTCTTTGGTCACGGTGTTTCTGATTCGCAGAAGTCGCGGGGGGCAAGTGGCTCGCACATTGCTGGGTGAGGATTTCCAAGGCACGCTGATTTCAGACCGCTGGTCAGCCTACAACTGGCTAGAGTCTCACTGGCGTCAATTGTGTTGGGCGCACCTCCTCCGGGATTTTCAGGCCTTCGTGGAGCGGGGCGGAGCATCTGAGCGCATTGGCTCCGCTATCCTGGCTCAAGCTGACCTGATGTTTACGTGGTGGCACAAGGTGCGAGATGGAACGATGACGCGGGCCACCTTCCAAGACCAGATGCAAACTGTCCAAGCCAAAGTAGGTCATCTACTGCAACAAGGTGCAGCTTGCGATCACGACAAAACGACCGGAACCTGCCGTGACATCCTTAAACGCAAGGTGGCTCTGTGGACCTTCGTGCGGCTCGAAGGTGTTGAGCCGACCAACAACTTGGGTGAACGCCAGATTCGTTCGGGCGTATTGTGGCGCAATTCCAGCTTCGGGACCCAAAGTCAAGCTGGCAGCCGCTTCGCAGAACGTATTATGACCGTTGTCGCTACTTTGAAACAACAGCATCGCCATGTCCTGGATTACATTACTCAAGCTTGTGATGCAGCTAATTGGGGTAAATCTGCTCCCTCTCTGCTCCCGCACAGCGCTATGCTGACCCGGTAGAGATTGAGAGCGGTACCCCCTGAACGCTTACAGAGAATCTAGTGGAGGAGGTGTCGGAGTATGTGGACGCGTCGATTTATCTGGCGCGGAAGGTGTGGCACGTGGCGGAGCAGGCGGATGACGTGAAGACGATGTTGATTATGGGGCAGATGTTGGATAAGCTGCAGTTGACGGCGCGGATTTTGGATGCGGTGCTGGCTAATCCGGAGAGGTTGGATGATTTGATCACTCTATTGAAGTAAAATGTGTTGTGTACATCCTTCTCCAGGTGTCAAAATCTACAGGGTCGTCACCATCAAAAAACGAGTCACTAGAATTTAATTTTAACCTAGCCAAAACTCGCGATGTCTTAATCCTGTCAAACCTTTTGCTTTCCAAGTAATCTCCCAATTGCGATATTATTCGTTTTACCGATTCAACTGCAGCGGGGTCGTCATAAAAGCTTTCCCCGTGTCCTTGTCCAAATACGGGTGAAAATTGACAGTCGACTTCTAGTTTCTCGGCTAAATCTACAAAGGAAAAAACTTCGTACATATTTGAACGCATAATGGTAAACCCAATCTTTAAGTTCCAATCTGCGTCTTGTCTGACTTTGATAGATTGTAGTTGTCTAACCCCTTCTATTGCTTTGCCAAAACTTCCACCACGAATCTTTCGATAAGTTTCTGGCGTTGCCGCATCAATTGAAACAAGTACCCATCCTATGCGTTTGTGCAATAACAAGGCTACAATCTCTTCAGTTACGACTGTACCATTGGTTATCAGACCCAAATGTAGGTCTGGATACAATTCACTATCTATGCTTTCTATAATTTCTAGGCAGGTTTGACTTATCAGAGGTTCTCCACCTACTATCCAAAGCTCTTGCATGATAGGAAAATACTTCTTGAGCGTTGTTTGTATGTTAGCAGGTAATTCTACTGTATCTCGATGATCCAAGTAACACATAACGCAATCTAAATTACATTTCACTGTGGGCACAACACTCATAATCGTGGGTTTTGATTCCAAGTGTGCTTGAAGATTCAATATCTCTTGTCTTTGCAAAGTATGATTTCGCTTAAACGCCTCAGCCTTCGGTGTTGGGTAACTGATGTCCACATGGTCTCTATATCGGTAAGGACAATCATCCGCACATATAGAATCCAACTTGTTTGCCGCCATTAACTCCCTCATAGCTATGTAAGCTGATCCATTCCATATCTGTTCTATACTTGCTGTGTTGATATTCCCACATATAAACCGAGACCAGCAACATGGTCTGACATTACCTTTGTGATCGTTTATTTCAAAGCTTGTCCAAGGTTTTGTACAAGTCGGATTTTTTAGCATTATGACAGTTCCTTAAAGTTGGTCCCTTTGTCAAGACCACCAAACCCATTTAAAGATCGCAATGCCATACCTCTCTGTTGCCAAGTGCATTAGAATAACCACCAAGATAATATTTTAGTGTTGGTTTCTCCGTGCAAACTATTGGGATCTGTTCTTCTACTAACGTTTGTAGCAATTTATCATCTTCGGTTGTTATATTGATCCAATCATCGTAGGTGTATTCTTCGCAAAAAGGGAAACTGAGTAGCAATTTTCGAGCAAGTAACCACTCCCCTGTATCTACTATTCTAGTAGGATCTGGATATCCCAGAGGATCGCACCTATCTCTCTCTATATTTGATCCAGGTTGCAGAACCCCTTTTAAACATAACTCTTGGTAAATTCGTATGCCTTCTGTACGATCTCGTGACCATGGCCATCTTTGTTCCAAATAAGGAGTTCCATCTTGGCAAAAAAGTCTCCTGTAGGAATGTATGGCTTCACACTTGGTATGTCTTGCGCATGCAACTAAACTGCTCAAGTGATTTGATTCAAATTCATTGTCGTCATCCAAAAAAGAAATCCATTTAGTATTTGCTGCATCAACGGCATAATTACGGAGCTTTGCAAGTCTTCCAGGTCCTGATACTTCCCAAGGATTACGCGATATCCAGTGCCATTCTATCTCCGCACATAGATCATAACTTGATTCTAAGAAAGTTTTGGTTCTAGAGCAATCATCTATTATGATTAAATGCTTAATTGAACCATCATGGTCTTGCCTTTGTACGGATTCAATAGCTCGTTTCAGCAAATGTAATCGATCCCTGGTTACTGTAATAACAGTTATTGCATCATCAATAAGTCCAGTATTGTTCGGCATATTTACAATTGTCTCCTCCATACGACGACGCGAAGTTATAAATAGCTTCAATCGCATTATTGATCGTTCCAAATAACATCGGGATTTGTGATTGATAATGTTGGAAAGCGCGAATTTTCAATTGAATATTTTGGTCAACCAATGCTTCGAGGTGAGTATACCATCCCTTTAGCTGTTTGGTTCGTTGTTCATACAGTTCTTGCCTAGTTGCGTAGGGAAAATCCTCATAAAACCATACAGTGACACCATTTGATTTAAGTAGATAACCCACATCGAACGCAATCAAATGATCCACATGATTACCAATCCCAAGCGGAATGTATATTCTAGTCTCAATATGCGTCAAATATGTGTGTATTCTTTGTACAAAATAAGGTACAAGCCTATTGTCTTCTGGATGACGATTTCTGAAAATATCATCATCATTACCATACATCCAA
>CAZFJT010000347.1:0-4314 GCA_964519135.1 uncultured Syntrophales bacterium
GCCCATATCACGGCATCTGTCAATATAGGGGTTGTTCTTGTCCAGCTCTATTACGGTTACCCTGCGACCTTTTTCTAAAAATTGTGAAACAAAATGAAGACCCTTTTCCCCAAGCCCGCAGACTATCACATGGGGACCAAGGGGCCTGAAATAGGAGAAGTGCCCGGCCGCTAACCTAATTTTGTCGCAAATATGACGCCCACTATTTTTTACATGTTTAAACAGATTCCAGAAACGTCCCATCGCGACTTCCCTATGAAAATTTTTTCTCCATTCTAGCTGTGCCTTTACACTCAGGGATCCATGTATGGATATCTAATATATTACGTGGTTTTGTGTGATCTAACAAGGATCTAGCAATGAAATGTCCAGGTTGTTGAAACCTGCTATTTCGGATGTAGGAAAATCGCTCAACAAATAGGACCAATTTGCCTGATAATCGCGCATTAACCCCTCTCAAACTCTTCAGAGGTTGACCCATTCCAGATCATATAATTATATCTCCTTGATAATATCATTGTTTTATCAAATATACCTCTAAAGGGAATCAGTTGGCGCCCAAATTGCTGCTTCCTGTGAGAAGGGCTTTTAGAACCATGCGCCGCACCCAATCTTTGAATATGGAGTCTCTCAGGAAATGAAGGCAAAAACAAAAGGCCCAGATTTTATTGACAGAATTGCCGATCCATTCTCCGATGAGTCGCACACTGATGAATCACGGAACCCAACTGAGACAATCGACCTGAACAGTCTTTTTGAACCTGATGTGAACGTTTCCGGCAGTTTTAATCTCAACGAGGTAAAGACCACATCCTTTGGCAAACTGCTCCAGGCATTGCCAATACCCGCTCTTTTGCTCGATTGGGATGGATATGTGTGTTTTGCCAACAGAGCCTGGGAACAAAAAGCAGGAGACGATGAAAGTCCGGTCGGCCTTTCAGTGCGAGACCTCTTCATTGACGACGCCTCAAAGATAGAAGCTGAGGAAATCTTTGACGCTGTTTGTATTTCAAGGAAACCCCAGGCCATTGAAGCGAATCTTACCTTGGGTTTGAACGAGATATGGGCGAGAGTTCATCTACGGTCCATGCGAATAGGTAAGGATCGTTCAATACTTGCCCTGATTGAAGATCTTACTTTGGAAAGGCGTCAAATACTTCAAAAACAAAAGCTTAGCGAGGAGCTGGAACAAAAGGTACAAGACAGAACCAGGGAACTCTCCAAAGCCATATCAATGCTGAAGACTGAGATAGATGAGAGAAAGGAGGCCGAGTCAAAGCTTGATAGCGCAGTTGAAGAACTGAGAAATCTTATTCAGACCGCCAATGCTCCCATATTCGGGATAGATCGCCATGGCAGGATAACTGAGTGGAATCAAAAGGCCGAAAAGATCACAGGCCACAAATTCTCTGAGATTAAGGGAAAGAAGCTTTTGGAAGAGTTCATATCATCTGACCATGTTGAATCTGTTTCAGAGATCCTTGATAAAGCCCTTAACGGTTTGGAGACAGAGAACTTTGAGGCTGCTTTCAACACCAGAAATAGCGGTAAGGTAATGATATTACTCAACGCTACGCGAAGAAGAAATTCAGAGGGCAAAATAATCGGTGTGGTTGGAGTGGGTCAGGATGTCACTGATCTTATAGCCCACCAGAATCAATTACAGGAAATGGTGGACATTAGAACCCACGAACTGAGCAGATCTCTGGAGGATACGGCCAAAGCCAAGGACAGAATAGATACAATACTTAAGTCGGTAGCTGACGGATTGATAGTTACAAAGACAGACGGGACCGTAGCCTTGATGAATAGAGCGGCGGAATCTTTACTGGGAATAGATTTTCACGATGTAAAGGACAAACCTATCTCACACTCCATAGATGATATTGACCTTAGAAAAAAAATAGCTTTGAACATGCGTAACCCCAACCCGAACAAAAGCTTTGATATACCCACCATTGATCCTGTGAAACATAAGCAGAGGATTCTCAGGGCGAAAAACAGCTTAATAATAGACAATTTTGGCCAAAAGAGAGGGGTGGTTACAACATTACGGGATGTAACCAGAGAGAGGGAAGTGGATAGGCTTAAAACAGAATTCATTTCCACAGCGGCCCATCAATTGCGCACACCTTTGACATCCATACTGGGTTTTTCAGAGTTGCTCCATACGGATGAAACCATAGAGGAAGAAGAAAAAGGCGTGTTTTTGAGATACATAAACGAACAGGCCCATAAGCTGGCCAAGATCATAGATGAATTGCTGGATATTTCCAGGATTGAGTCAGGCAGGGGATTCAAGCTTACAGTCTCCGATATGACCGCGCCTGATTTTGTAATGGAATTAGCGCCTGTTTTGCGACAAACTTATAAAGACCAGCGGTTTGCATTCACCAAACAAGGAGAGTCAGTAGGCTTCAGTGGAGACAAGGGCAAGCTGGAGCAGGCCATATTCAATATAGTTGATAACTCGGTCAAGTATTCCAATTCTGGAGAGAAGATCCATATCTTATGTGAGACCGGTCCCGACAGTTTTAGTGTCACAGTCACGGATGAAGGTTTTGGAATGACCCAGGACCAAATTGAGCACGTTTTCGATAAGTTTTACAGGGGAGACGCTTCAGATTCGGCAATAGACGGGGTGGGTCTGGGCATGACCATAGTTAAAAGCATTGTGGACGCCCACAATGGCGCTATTTCCATAAAGAGCAAGCTTGGCAAAGGCTCAACCGTTTCATTCACCGTACCATTGACGCCTAAGGCCCAATCAGCCGCTGACTGTACACTGCGGTAGTTTTATGGAGGAAGATTACATGAAAAAAATCCTTATAGTTGATGATCAAACGGAAGTGAGGCGCCTCCTCTTGGCAACCCTGAAAAAAGGAGACTATCACTTTATCCAGGCGAGTTCAGGAGAAGAGGCCATAAAAAAAGCCAGGGATGAGAAGCCTGACCTCATTTTCATGGACCTGATGATGCCAGGATTGGTTGATGGGCTTGAGGCCACCAAGGTACTCAGAGAAGATCCGGACACCAGAAACTCCATTATATTCTTACTCACTGCAAAGGGGCAACATATGGACAAGCTAAAAGGTGTGGAAGCCGGCGCGGACGCATATATCGTAAAACCATTCAGTCCCTCTGAACTCAATAGTCTCGTGGATGAGTACCTTCAATAGCGGCGCCTCATAATTATAGAAAGAGCCGCTATTTTTCTTAAGGTATTAAATTCGTCTATTTTTTCGGGTATAGATAACTCGTGAAACTCCATGGGTATTGGGGTGAACTTCCATTCATATCAATTCTAATTTGTTTTTTTCCGTGACCATTCACTCTTGTGGGGGAAGCTATGTGATCCGGGCTAAGCCGCGCCTAAGTGAATCCATACTTTCTTCCAGAATTTTGCCGGGCCGGCAGATATCCTCATCAACCATATAAAAGGATTTCCCAAGTTAATTGGCCTATAAGGGGCCGGTCGCCTTATTTACTTGAATTGAAGCGCCTGCGCTATCTTACGGGAGATCATGGGCTCGAATAGCGCCAATAAATACCTTTCTGTTTAATGTCAAGTTAGTATAATGTTCTAAGCCGGGCGCCGCAAGACCACCTCTTCAATAGTAGCCCGGTTCAACGATAAATGAGATATATCCTATGACATGCGGCGCGGATTAAATAGAAAACCTGTAAGGAGGCTTTATGGCGATTAAAAAGATAATGTTCTGCACGGATTTTAGTGAAAATTCCATGTCCGCAAGGAAATTGGCAATTGAATACGCTGAGGCTTTTGGCGCAAGTGTGGTGGTTTTGCATGTTGTGAACGTGTCTCAATTGGGTTACCCAGCTTTCCAGCAAGGTGTCCCCTTTGATCAGCAAGCAGTATTAAAGGCTGTGGAGGAATCGGTTATAAAGGCCCTGGACCAGAGCGCGCAGGAATTCGGGCAAAGGGTTAAGGAGGTTGAAACAGCCTATCTTATGGGCAATCCACCCTCGGAAATAGTCCGCTACGCAAAGGATCAAAGTGTTGACCTGATTGTCATCGGCACCCACGGCTGGACAGGCCTCAAGCATTTGGTCCTGGGCAGTGTGGCTGAGAACGTGGTTCGCACATCCCATTGTCCGGTCCTGACCGTGAGATCTTCCGAACAATAGATAACTTTACAAAATACGCTCAAGTGAGACTCTATTATCCCCATCTAGTATCACTTGGGCGATTTTTTCTTAAATCTCTCCCAGTGAGTATCCTTTCACTCTTGTGGGTGAAGCAGTGTGAGCCATGTCGGTCGGCGGGAGTCCGATGAGCGAAGTTTCCTGAGC
>CAZFJT010000348.1:0-4059 GCA_964519135.1 uncultured Syntrophales bacterium
ATAAGAGCCGCGACCAGGTCTTGCTTTACATTAAATTCACCCACGCCCACTGAAGGCCAAGTATTATCCGCACTGTCCAGACAAGATAAACCGTAATTACTTTGTTGCAACAAAGGGGTCCAGGATCTCCAAGCCTCGGAGACCATAGACCCCTGTTTTTATCTTTGACAATAGACGATTTTAGATGGATGATAGCACGTTTATGAGACCCCTCAATTTGTGAAATATCAGGATGGCCCCATTTGAAAATCGGTATCATAGGTTTACCCGGCAGTGGAAAAAGCACCGTCTTCAGAGCCTTAACAGGCGGCATTGAATCCAGGGACTCCAAGGGATCATCCACACCTGGCCTTGGAGCAGTTAAAGTTAAAGACGAACGTCTGGACTTCCTCGCTGACGCTTTCTCACCAAAAAAAATTACCCCTGTTACTGTTGAGTACCAGGACATAGCCGGTATAACCGGTGAAGGTAAGCCAGGCAGGGAAATCGGCGATAGGGTTTTATCCCATATCAGACCCCTGGACGCGATAGTTCACTGCGTCAGATTCTTTGATAGTCCGGTATTGGGGGAAGCCCAACCATTAAAGGATTGGCGCCTGGTTGAAGAAGAGATGATAATATCCGACCTGTCCATTGTGGAAAAAAGGTTGGAGCGTGTAGAATCCGATATTGCCAAGGGCCGCAAGGAATTTGCCCAGGAAAGGGACCTTTTGATCCAGGCCAAAGAGATCCTGGAGGCTGAAAAGCCTTTGCGTTTCTTTGAACCGGCTTCAACATCCGACGTTCTTAAGGGGTTCTCTTTTCTCTCATCAAAGCCTGAGCTAGTGCTAATAAACTCTGGAGATGAAAGATCCACTGAAGAAATTTCAGCGCTTGTCCAAGAAATCCAAGGTTCTTCAACAGCCCCCTTTACCAGTGTTGATTGGCTATACGCTGACTCTGAGGCGGAAATATCCAGGCTCAATGAAGATGACGCGAAGGAGTTTTTGCAGGAACTAAACCTCCAGGAGGGGGCTAAAGATAGGATTGTTCGCACTTCCTTCCATCTATTGAGGCTGATAGTCTTCTTCACAGCCGGGGACCCTGAGGTCAGGGCTTGGCCTCTTAAAGAAGGCCTAAGCGCGTCAAAGGCCGCTGGAACGGTCCATTCAGATATGGAGAAGGGATTCATAAGGGCTGAGGTGATACATTTTGATGAATTCGAGAAGGCCGGCTCAGTAAAAGACGCTCAAAAAGCCGGCGCATACAGGCTTGAAGGCAAGGATTATATTGTAAAGGATGGGGACATAATACTCTTCAGGTTCAATGTATGAGCTAATTATCTTTAACCCAACCCAATTCTCCCGGCCCAGGGCGCCCAGGCCTGCTAACGTTCGCCAAACCCTCTAGATTCATTTGCTTTTTTTCACATTTCATAGTATTATGGAAATATGAAACCAAGACCCCAAAATTATGAAAAGCAAAGCCTAGATTACCATAAATCTTAACTATTGGGCTTTTTAGTCGGAACTTTTGGGTTTTGAGTTGGTCGAAAATAAGATAGCCGGTAAATATTGGATAAAATTGACTGAGTATTCACGGAGGTATGTAATGAATCGAGTCTCAACGTCGCTCATCGCGGCCATTTTAATCCTCGCTTTGGCCTGCCCTGCGGTTATGGCCGGAGGTCCCCTTGTCAGAAAGAAACCAAAGGTTGTAAAGGATTTTATATTTGTCGCCACAGCCAAGAATTTGCGCGGGGCTTTGTACATAGGTCATGGACCTACAGCAGCCCATGCTGCTGAAATGGCTATAGTAAAATGTTCCCAGGACTCTGTTATCCCAATGTCCTGTGAAGTATGCAAAATGCGCAAGGAATTGGCTTCTGGAGATAAAGTGGCCATACCCCCCATGGCCATGAAAAAGTATAGCAAAACATCCAAGTTACCCGAGCCTCCTGGTTTTCCTTGGCGCAAGCCGATGCCCTAAAGGCTCGTTGGGAATGCAGTATCTTGCAAAAATAGGGCGATCATTGACTCATGGGTAAGATTATCGCGTTAATTGGTGGGGTTGTGGTGTCATGCGGGATAGTGGCTATCCTTTTCATCACAGCCTCACAGGACAATAGAAGCCTTGAGAAGGCCTCAGAGGTTGTCCAACCCTTTGTGGCGGGTGTTGCCGTTGAAGCTGGGGATAAGCTGAAAGAACGGATTAAGAACACCCCTGATGAGCAACTGGAAAAGGAGTCCGAGATCCTATCCAGGAAGTTCTATCACATAGCCAAGGGCGCTTTTAAGGGTCACGTCTCTGAGATTATGGATGACGTGTCCATGAAAGATATTGCCAAGGACATGTATGACCTGGGTAAGAACGCGTCGGATAATTATGTGAAACCCCTTACTAAAGGGGCTATGGATGGCGCTGTAGAGGCCCTGGATGAAATTGATAAGGCTGCAACCAGGTTGAGACAATTCAAAGATGAGAATCAAGATCTCATAGATTCATTTTCCAGCGGCGTTGAAGGTGTTTACCAGAAGCTTCCCAAAAAACCACCACTTCCGCCGCCTCCGCCACTCTTTCCGCCGCCTCCATTCGGTCGTCCCCAGGACCTTCCCATTGGTCCGGCTGATCAATACGAATATCCTGATTCACAGTATTACCCGGAATAGAAACTTTGCTTTTATATTTTTTGGATTTCATTGTATATGTCCGTCAAACAAGTTTGTCCCATCCTTTACAGAGCGCGGTCTTTATTGTAGGATGCGAAAAAAATTACCAGGAACCACAATGAACCCTAAGAATGCGCATAATGATCAAGATATGATAGCGCCTGTTCCTTGCGCTACTGACAGTTCCGGAAAAATAAACAGAAGGGATTTTGTCAAAAGTTCCATCATTATTGCATCCAGTTATGCGATATCAGGGGAATATTCTGTCTCTGAGGCTGCCGCGACCAAGTACAAGCTGGGAGTGTCAATGCCCAAAGGCTCTTCTGCGGCAATTGAGGCAGATTCATTCATGGCTGGACTGAAGCTCTACTTTAAAGAAAATACTAAAGAAGCTAAAAAGATAGATTTAATATTAAAAAGCATAAAAGCAGGCGAAAGCAAGGATTCATTAAAGGCCCTAACTGACCTTACAATCAACGAAAAAGTCAACTTTCTAATAAGCTCCACACAGTTGGAGTCGTCAATCCAGGCGGCGCATATAACTGACAAGGGCGAGCCTCTACTAATGGTAACCAATCCTTCGGTGACACTTGCAGGTGGAGAAATGTGTCAACCTAATATTTTCAGGTCTGTTCCCAACACATATCAGGAATCCGCAATTCTTGTGCCATGGGCCATTAAAAATGTTGGCCTTAGGACCTTTATTACAGGCGCTGACGATCAGGTCTCCAATGAAATGGGTGATTTTTTTGCTCGTAATTGCGAGAGATCCGGCGCCCAATTCGTTGACAGAATCATGCTCCAAAAGGATAAGAAGAATTTAAATGATATTCTTGAGGCCATTGTTACAGGAAAGCCTGATTTTGTTTACGCGGCTTTTAAGGGCCAGGACGCCATTGACTTCATAAAGGGTTATAAATCGAAGGATAGAGATATTAAGGCCGTATTGCTGGGGCCAAGTTCCCTGACAGCTTATCCAGGCGTCTTGAACCAGATCAAGGAATTATCCGCAGATATAAAGACGGTCACATACCTGAAAAGCCCCTCCAAACTCGCTAAGAGGCTTGAGGGCAATGGCTTTGCCGACGAGGTGTACGATATTTCCTGGTCTGCGTCCGGTTATGACTGCGCGGCGATAATATCAGAGGCTATAAGTAAATTCCCTGGATCCATCGCGTCCGGTAAGGATCTATCAAAGGTCATGGCAAAAATCACCGTGCAAGGCGCCAGGGGAACCATTAAATATGACCCGAACCGGGAGCTTATACTACATGCCCGCCTCCAGCAATGGGCCCCAAATAATGGCGGATTTCAACATACAATCCTTGAGGACTTTGGGGAAAATGCGAGTCCGGATTTTGGATGCGGTAACATAGGTTTTCCCAAAACCACCATTCAGCTCGAGGATGAG
>CAZFJT010000348.1:4069-4311 GCA_964519135.1 uncultured Syntrophales bacterium
GTCCTGAACTTATCCAAGCCATGCGTGCTTCAATAAAACCCTTAAAATTAAGACTTTTATATTGTTAAACCAATGCCGGCGCAGTTCACTTGCTCCAAGGGCGTTTCTAATGGCCTGGACACAGATCGCGAAGGCTTGAATCTCAGCGTCCCCTTATTGCAGTTCTCACAATTAATCGCGAAATGACTCATAAACATATCTTCTCAATAAACAGCTTCTGGCGCCTGCCCTGCGCTTCGCGC
>CAZFJT010000349.1:0-4300 GCA_964519135.1 uncultured Syntrophales bacterium
TTATCAAGGTGAGAAGGCGCTGAAGCTGGCAGTGGCCATTGAATGTATTCACACTGCGACCCTATTACATGATGATGTTGTGGATACCGCCCACACCAGAAGGGGCAGGCCCGCGGCCAATACAATGTGGTCGAATGAGATGTGCGTTCTTGGCGGTGATTTTATATTGGCAAGGGCGTTTTCCACATTGACCGCAATCGGTGATTTAAAGGTTCTTGAAATTGTTTCCAACGCAACAGTGAGGTTAAGTGAGGGTGAGCTCTTTCAAATGGCAAATATAGGGACCCTGGATCTCACTCAGGAGCAATATCTTCAAGTGATCAGCGACAAGACAGCCATTCTCATGGAGGCCGCGTGCAGGGGCGGAGCAGTGATCGGAAACCTGCCGGATGAAAAGGAAAGGTCCTTGGCCTCGTACGGATGGAATCTTGGTATGGCTTTTCAAATGACCGACGATGTTATTGATTATTTATCGGACAAAGAGATCATGGGAAAAAACCCCGGTAAAGACCTTGAAGAAGGAAAAATGACGCTTCCATTGATATTGGCCTTGCAAAAAGCTGATAAATCTGAAAAATCTCGAGTGGAGCAAATATTTGCCGAAGGTGAGGTAGGCCCGGATGAGCTGACGTGGATGAGAGATTTTCTTAAGCGCACACGCGCGGTGGAACAGACTTTGGCAATTGCTCGCGAATATCTGAAAAAAGCGTCCGATGAATTATCGAGCTTTCAGGCTTCAGAGGAAAAGGCAGCGCTATTAAAATTATGCGACAAGATTCTCCACAGGACCTACTGATTGAGCGTTTTATGAGGAGGAAATATTGCTGACGCAGCATTCAGTGGGCCATTGGAAAAAAACAACCAATATTGCTGATTCCCCTATTTTTAAAGAATTCCAAAAATTCCTTCTATTGGGGTTGATTGTATTGGTATGCGCGGGTTGTTCATTTCCTTTTAATAGCGACGAAACAATTGAAAACACACCCGGGCCGGACGCTCTTTTCGAAAAGGCTCAAGGCTACTTTAAAGACGGTGAATACGATCAGGCCATACATTTCTTTGAGACCCTCAAGTCAGCGTATCCCACCTTTCCGGAGATCTCGGTTGTCCAGTTGCGAATTGCGGACTCGTACTATCGAATGGGTGAATATCCCAAGGCAATGGCTGAGTACAAGCAATTCCTCACCCTTTACCCAACCGACCCAAATGTGGCTCGGGCAAAATACATGATCGGCATGTGCTACTATGAACAAAAGCAATCCATCGACAGGGACGATTCCGTTGTAAGACGGGCTGAACAAGTATTCGAGGGGGTGGCCGAGGAATACAAGGAAACGGACATTGGAGATAAGGCAGAGGAACGCTTGCTGGATTGCAGGAAGCACCTGGCGGCAAAGGAGCTTTATAAGGCCAATGTGTACATGTCCATCAAGAAGTACAAGGCCGCAAAATGGGCCGCTGAGAGAATCCTTGAGGAATATGGAGGCCTTGGATACGATGATGAGGCAAAGGCAATAATTGAGAGCGTTGACGAAGATTGATGAACAGCCATTTTGCTACTCTTTAATCTCAGCCAAACTTTACGACTAATCTTTTCCAACATTCAAAGTTGTATACTTTTCCACGATCACCTGACCTAAAGGGGCCCCCTTGGGCTTCTTAACATTTTTCACATCAGCCATTATGATTTCACGCTTTGAATCTTCCTTGACCTTTGAGTGCTCCAGGGCAAGCTTTGACGCGAATTCAATATCTTTTGGGTCCGGGTGGCCGGGGCCTCTGTTGGTCAAAAGCACATGGGCGCCTGCCGCGCCTTTAACGTGGAACCACAGATCGCCATTTTTGGCTTTTACCCGTAAAAGTTCATCATTGCCCTGGGCTGTTTTTCCCAAATAAATCGTGGCTGAAACAGGTCCTTCAAATCGTGAATACTTTGGGGCTGAACGGGCGGATGTGCTTTTGGACTGCTTTTTGGGTGTATTTTTATTTCGAGGTTCTTCTTTGATGGACAATTCTTGGGCCAATATCTCCAGCTCATCCTGGTCTTGGGCCTCGTCCACCAAATAAAGAGAGTCCTCCAATGTGGCAAGGTCATTAAGGGCTTCCTTCAGCCTATTCTTGGCTATGGTCTTGCCTCGCTTGCTCTTTCCGGATTTTTTGAACATCTTCTCCATGTTCTCAACCGGGCTGAGAGCAGGGTCGAGATCCACAGTCCTGGCGGCGTTTGATGCCCAATCAAAAACCTCCACTGATTTCGCGCCCTTTTTCACAGTATGCAGGTTGGCCTTTAGCAGCTCCCCAAGATCTCCGAATTCGGAGAGCCTTTCCAGGCGCTTCACATCCTCTTGAATATTTTTGATGCGTTTGGAGCATGACTTGATCTTTTTTCTAAGGATACTGGCTATTTCATTCCTGTAAGCCTCAAGCATCCTCTTTGATAGAGCGGATTCATATAATCTGCCCGCAGCCGCGTTAATGGAATCAAAGATCTCGTCGTTCTCAGGATCAGCCTGTAACGTAAGCCTCTCCCGTCCCTTTTGATCAATATATATACCAGGTAAAAACTTGTCCTGCGAGTCTTGTTGGGGTTTGTCCGTCGGCCTTGATGGAGGTGGAATGTACACCGCGCCTGGAATGACCACACGATTGTCGAAATCCTTTTCAGGTATCCTGTGCAGGCAATCCATGATCTCCCCTGATGCGCTGTCAACAACTACAATATTGGAATCCCTGCCGAGCAGTTCAAGGATCAAGAGCCTAATATTGGCTGAATCAGGTGGGCCGTACGCGGTCTCCAGTGTGACGACCCTATCGGATGGGTCACACCTTACACTGCGTATCCTCGCTCCTTTTATGTGGGCTCTCAGGTACGCGCAAAATCTGGGGGGTCTGGGCGGATTAGGGATCTTAAGGCCGGTGGTGTGAATCCTGCCCATCTGCGGGTCCGCGCTCATTACCAGCTTGCGTTCACCTTGGCCGCCTGCCCTGACACGCAGGATTATCTCCCTTGGCAGGGGCTGGTGGATCTGGTTTATGAATCCGCCTTTAAGTATGGCGTCCAGGTCAAGGGCCACGGCTTGCAATATTCTCAGGTCCATTATCCCTGTTCCAGGTCCAAATGATGATCGTACTATTCCATACTGATATTATATGGTTTTTATCGGCGTAGCAATATTATGGGCGCGATTCGCGCTAACTTTCAAGGTTGAAACATTGCTCAAAGTCTAGGGCGAATGCCCCAAAAATAGCCTATTATTTACTGCTCTCAAATACTCCATTTACCGCTATAATAAAGGCCCGCTTAATCGAATTATTTGAACGGATCAAAAGCAGTAATCAAAAAGGAGACTATTCATGGGCAGGAAGAAGATAACAGTAATTGGGGGCGCGGGCAATGTTGGCGCTAGCACTGGACATTTGGCGTATCTGGAAAACCTGGGAGACATTGTTTTATTGGATGTTGCAGCGGATAGGGCCCAGGGAATAGGGCTGGACATCCTTGAATCAGGTAACCTGGTCAGGTCAAGCGTGAGCTTATGCGGAGGCGATGATTTCGAAGCCTCAAGGGACAGCGACCTTATAATCATCACAGCGGGCCTGCCGAGAAAGCCTGGAATGTCCAGGGATGACCTTTTACAAAAGAATGTGAGCATAGTGGGCGGAGTGGCTGAAAAGGCGGCCAAACTATCTCCCAACGCAGTGATGATACTTGTCGCGAATCCTTTGGACGCGATGGTCTATACAGCATGGAAGAAATCGGGGTTTGATCCAAAGAAGGTGGTGGGCATGGCGGGAGTTTTGGATTGTTCACGCTTTTGCGCATTTGTTGCTATGGAATTGGGGGTATCTCCGGAATCTGTCCAGGTTATGGTCCTTGGTGGACATGGGGATACTTTGGTTCCTTTGACAAGCTCTTGCACTGTTGGGGGCTTGCCTCTGTCGGTTTTCATGCTCACAGAAAAGATTGCCGAGATGGTTGAAAGGACAAGAAGAGCGGGTGGGGAGATCATGCACTTTCTAAAAACCGGATCAGCGTACTATGCTCCAGCGGCATGTACAATTGAAATGGCCAGGTCAATTCTCCTTGATCAAAAGAAGGTCTTGCCTTGCGCTGCGTACTTGGATGGGGAATATGGCCAAACAGGTATATTTGTTGGAGTTCCTGTGATCTTAGGGGCACAAGGGGTTGAAAAGGTAATAGACGCGCAGTTGAACCAGGAAGAAGAGCAGGCTTTCAATAACACTTTGAAATCAGTTAGAGATTTAAATATAATACAGGTACTGATTTTAACAACAGAAA
>CAZFJT010000350.1:0-4284 GCA_964519135.1 uncultured Syntrophales bacterium
GCGGACCGGAATGAAATTTCATTTCATTCCGTGTTTTATTTCGAGAATTACTATAAGAGTATAAATCAGGTCGAGTGTTTTTCCAGCGCTCATGGTCCGCATCAGTTATTGTTGGTCTATTTTTCCTGGTTGTTTAGTGGAGTTGGCACATGTTTTGCTTCATGATTAAAAGCCTGATTTGGAAAGGCTTAATCTTTTCCATATGGGACAATTTCGCTGTTGGGGCCAAAATAAATGGCTACAAAAATGGCGGTAACCGGTTCTGTATAGAACCGTGAAAAAAATCGCGGAGGTTTATCATGTTGTATTGGGCTATTGTATTTTTAGTTATAGCATTAGTGGCGGGCGTTCTGGGGTTTGGCGGAATCGCCGGAGCTGCCACTGGAATCGCAAAGATTCTGTTTCTCATCTTTATAGTGATGTTCCTGGTATTTCTTATTATGGGACGCAAGCCGGCAGTTTGAAATCGCGCCGTCCATAATACGCATTGAGTAGCTTAGAGTTATTCATTATACGTATTGGTTCATAGGCTAAGCCGAACGTGGAGGCTGGTGATGGTGTCCCTGGTGCGGAAGCTCTATGGGAGATGCGGACGTCTACCATTATCCCGGTTCACACAGAAGCCGCCGCCAAAGTCGTATGCCGCATATGCGCAGCCCGGGGATGGCGGCTGACGGTCCTCACCGGGCGGCCCATCATCATAAGGTCGTATCAATTGACGATACAATTGCGTTTGTAGGGGGAATCTATATCAACATAGGGCGCTGGGATACCAGGAAGCGTGCATACAATGATCCTTTGAGGAAATTACCTGACGACTCTTCGTACGGGGAGTCGGAAGTTCTGGAAACTGAAGTCTTTTATAAAAGGGCTCTAAGATCAGCCAAACGCAGCCTTATTTGCATCGGTCATTGCCATGAAAACATAACTGGACTCCGACAATTTGCCTTCAGCGTGATGAATGCAAAGGAAACCGAAGTGTCGCTTAAAAAGACGCGATAAATCTCTCTAAATTCACGCTTCTTTTTTCACTGTTCACGAATGACTGGAAACTATATCAACCAATACTCCTGATTGGTGAGGTCCCGGTTGACGCGATCCCGAACGGTGGAACGTATACCATTAGTTGGTGCGGCGCCAACGAGGATCCGCTTAGAACTGACGTAGGCATCGCGATTCATCAGAGCGACGGTGTAAACCCCTCCAATGTGGCATATAATATATTATTCCCCCCCCACCACCTATCCAGTGGATATGCGAGCAAGTAGCGGGTCCCAGCAGGTGCAGGATTTAAGCGGTGGGACCTCTTCATCGAACTTCGTACAATATTATGAATACGGCGCAAATCGACCCCTCGATATACGCGGCGGTTGTCTTTGCATTGACTGGCCTTGAGTCCAATATCTCCCAGCCATAGTCTAGAATTATGACCCTTGCTCATATAGCCCGGAGCGCCATACTCCCTACCAGGCGCCCACGTCTTGATTTCTAATGTTTATGGCTGTTATGATGAATTGCCCTTTCAGTTTTCAGGAATAGTAATTGGGCTTAACAAAAGCAAGAGGTGTGGAATAATGAATTCAACTGAGAATGGAATTACTGAATACGTAATTAATATTCAACAATCTTTCCCTGAACTGGACGCGGGTATCGTTTCCCTTGAGGAGTTATTAAATTCCCGATCTTACACTGCCGAATTGCATCCGCATGATCTTGCTACACGCAAGGGCAAGTCTGAAAAAACCCAGTGGCCGGATGATCCCAAAAGCCTATTGGTTCTTGCCTTGAAGCATCCACGTTCCCGTCCGGAATTGGACTGGTGGCATAAGGGTAACACCGACGGCAACAGGGAACTCATAAAAATATCCAGTCTCCTGAGTTCGGACATCCTGAAAAAATTCAAGATTGACCCGCTTCCCCTTCCTTATCATGTTGAAAGAGGGGGCGTTTTCCTAAAGGACGCGGCTGTATTGGCCGGGCTGGGCGTCATAGGCCGCAACAACTTGTTCATTCACAAGCTGTGGGGTCCCAGGGTTAGACTAAAGGCCATTTTGATACAAGAAGAGATCGCCCCGTTTAGCCGCTTAAGTGATTTCACCCCTTGCTCGATGTGCCACGCGCCATGCCTTAAGTCCTGCCCTCAAGACGCCCTTGAAAACGGTGTGTATAAGATATCCAAATGCATGATCCAAATGGATAAGGACATTGAGAATAGCGGGAATGCGGACCTCCAAGTTGTGAAATATTGCAGGGCTTGTGAACTGTCCTGCCCGGTAGGGAAGGATTAATTTTAAACGAATCCGGTCCGACAACCGAGCCCGCCGCACTATCAACTAGCATGCTTCATGAGTCCACCGGCGGCCGGCTTCTCAAGTATGCCGGTCTGCGCTTCTGATGGGCAAGTCTCTCCTGATCACTTGAGTTGATATCGCTATAGGAGCAAGAATAGCCGAGCACCCCAATATAAGGAGAATGTTACAGATATTGCTGCCCACCACATTGCCCAGAGCTACATCAGAGGCGTTGACGTATTGTGCCTTTAGGCTTACCGCCAACTCAGGAGAGCTGGTTCCAAAGGCTACTATAGTAAGACCTATGACCAGGGGAGAAAGTCCTATTATCTTAGCTATTCCGACAGCTCCTCGAACTAGGACATCAGCTCCTAAGATCAGAAAAGCCATTCCGAGCGCAAAGAATATAAAGACTATCAACATGATTCGCCCACTGAACTCTGTTTAGATAACAGCCCTATCCCCAGTATCTTCAAGATTCCAATATGACCATAGAATGTCTTGAACGATTATCCGACTTCAGCCTGACAGTACGTTTAATTTTTTGGCGCTTACAGTATCTATAATCCTTATTAGTTGATCGATATCGCAAGGTTTTATCAAATAATCAGAAGCTCCCAACTTCATTCCCTCATTCGCGGCTTCAGCGGAACCGTGGCCGGTTAGCATAATAACTCGTATATCAGGTATCATTTTCTTCAAAATCTTCAGAGTTTCCAGACCGTCAATGTCCTCCATTTTCAAGTCAACCAGAGCAACATCAAAGTCTTTTTTTCTGGCCTCCAAAATACCCTGGGCGCCGCTAAATGCAGTAGTCACCGCAAAATCTCTTCTTGAAAGCCTTTTCGCGAGAATCCCCGCGTATTCGACTTCATCGTCTATTATAAGCACTGATAAGGGGTCAGATTTCAATGTATTTTCATTTACCATTTTAATCTCTTCCTCCCTCAATCTCAAAAGGGATGCGAATATTGAATGTAACGCCCTTGCCCTCTGAATTCAGAACGCTGATTTCTCCGTCCAATTTTTTTATGATCCCATAACATATGGACAATCCCAACCCGGTTCCTTTTCCGACCGCCTTTGTGGTAAAAAACGGATCGAATATCCTCTGTAGTATTGAATCCGGTATTCCCGGACCATCATCTTCTATACTGATTACCGCATAGCCCTTTTCCTTTTTAGTTGTGATCCTTATATTGCCGCCTCTGGGCTCCAGGGCGTCCAGACTGTTATTGATAATGTTCAGAAGTACCTGTTGCATCTCACTTGGAGAAGCTTTTATCATTGGAAGATTCGGATCCGTATTCAATTCGATCTTTACCGCGCCGTATTTTATCCTTTGATGAGAGAGGCTTACCGCATCTTCCACAATATCATTCAACTGAAGACTCTTTGGCGCCGGATCGGTCTTTCTGGCGAAACTGAGCAGCTTATGGGTGATCTCCTTGCATCTTTTGCCCTGTTTGTTTATCTGGTTGATCGCGGCCTGGTATTCTTTGAAGTTATTGGATCTTTTGACATCTTCCTCTTCCAGAAGGTCTTCCATCCATCCCGCCTCTTCCATCATAATGGCCAGGGGATTATTAATCTCGTGCGCTATGCCTGAGGCAAGCTCACCAATTGAGGCCAGCTTTCCAGCGTGGAGGACTTGTTCGTTCATTGTTTCCTTTTGAGAGTCGGCTTCTCTTATCCTTTGAACCACTTTGCGAGCGATTATTACAGTGGCTATCACTATTATTAAATGCGCTAATATGAACACGGCAAAGGCGATGGTCCTGGTCCTGTGGATAACTGAGAATGCGTCCTCAGCCTTTTGCTCATACACAAGAAACCATTCTCCATCCTTCAAAGGCGCGAGCACGTACAGCCACTTTTCCCCTGAATCATCGATCCTTCTGAAGACATGAGTTTTATCGGCCTTGAGCCTGGTCGAGTTGCGCAGATCATTGATTAGATGAGAGGCCCAGGACTCAATCGGTCTTTTCTCGGT
>CAZFJT010000351.1:0-4278 GCA_964519135.1 uncultured Syntrophales bacterium
TGTGATTAGAAAGCAAGAAGGAATGCCTGAAAGGGCAAAAGGCATATGGGTTCATGCTGGTATCGTCCTACGTGTGTACAAAATTTACCCGATTAAAAATAGAAAGCTGCTGTAAGTCCCTCATTAACTAATCCAAATTATTACTGCCTGACATGGGCTATTCAAATCACAATCTATAGTCGATCAACAGGAGCTGGCTCAAAAGATGCCATCAGAAAATGGTCTAGCACTCATTCTGAGATTCGCCTTTAGAAGCCAATAGAACAAATATGAGCCATTTTATTTGAACGGCAGGGTCACTGTAGCTCCGTATTAAAGGAAATCATTTTTAAACAACAGCGTGTTTAGCGTATCTAGTAGTTATGACGGCCTTTTCTTTGATAAGCTATTAAATGGCAAAAGACTAGCGAAAGACGCCAGTAAGTGAAAATGGATTAGAACGCCCTTGAGAACAGTCCTGAGCCACATTAATTGATCTGAAGTTTAGAGTAAAGGCCTTGGAAGCTGTTAGTAGCCAATATCCGCTGTTTGTTGAACCTTATCAGTAGGTGTGGTTAAATCTCGGATCTCTTTTTACTTGGCTCACGTGAGCCAAGTAAAATGGCACATAATAAAGTGACACCTATTGAGGAAAGCGACAGACACCCATAAGAGCCATTTAAGTCAATTATAAAGCTTGATAGCCCTGTAAAAACCTCATGCGGCCATTTTAAAGCTTGCTGAAGAATTTGACCGAAATTGACAGATCCCGGAAGTAAGTTCTTCGGACCACTGCTAGATGTGTTCTGTGAGATGAAAAGAAGTCAAAATTATTGCATAGATGGGGTGTAAAGTAGGTATTTCCGCCCATTTTCTCCGCAGTTTGGACGCAGTTGCCCGTCTGATATTTACACCATTGGCCTTCAAGAAGGCAGCAAAGCTGACGGCCTTGAGGCCGCGAACCCTAAGTTTTTTAACGCTTGTACGACGATCGTATTCTGATATGGTGGCTTCAACACCGGCTCTGATGCGATACTTGTCCTTGAACTCCGATGTTTGTTCGTACACGCGCCTTCGGGATAGGCTAACTTCCTTTGAAGAATAGCGTAAATATCCCGCCCTTTTGCCGGGCTTCACGGGACAACGATCCTGGAGAGGGCATGCAGTGCAATGGCTTGTGTGGAACGCTGCGGTGAAGTGTTTCTTGGAGCTCACTTTGATTGGACTGTGTCCCGCAGGACAAGCCACGATCTTTCCCGATGCGTCAAGGATGAAGTCCTCCAGTGAAAGGCCTTTTCCCGGCCGCCCCATAACTGGTGATAAAACATCCACACCATAATCCTGCTTTGCTCGCTGAACATTGTCATCACTGCCATACAGAGAATCGCCAAGAACCTCATCGGGAGCCATGTTGCCTTCTGTCGTGCTTTCAAGCGCAGGCAACAGAGCATTGGCATCGCTACGGTCAGCCGGTTCAACCTCAATATGGGTGATCAGGGACAATGCTTCTTCGGAAGAATCCTGCTTATAGGTTTCCATGACCTGAACCTGATAACCTTTGCCCTTATGACCGCTGTAACCCGCATCAGGTTCCGAGGGATTCTGGAGAGAATCCGAAGTAACATCCTTATTGGGCTTGGCCACCGGTATCTTCTCACCTTTATGGTCTTCGACAATGCACTGCTCCTGGAAAAGCCGGACCAGAAGCTTGAAACTGCTCATCTGGCTGACACTTTGAACCGAATTGAACCGTTCAACCAAGGAAAAGACGTCTTGGGCAAGCTGATTCATCGTAGCATGTGACTGTGTCGGCTTAACCAGAGCAAAGACGGCCTCTTGCTTCTTCTGGAGGTAGCGAATCCTCAAGTCTTCATCCAACGAATCAAGGAGATCAGGATAATGTCTTTTGAGATTGACCAGAAACTTCTTGATCGTCTGAACAAGCAAGCTTATGCGGCCGAGGTGACGCATGTTCGAGTGGATATGAACAGAATCGATCCGCTGATTTGAGAAATCTACCCGAAACACCTTGGCAAGCTTCTGGGCCACCTTCTCAAACAGGACCTTATGCAGCCCTTTTTCGGTAAGTTGGGCGCGCATGATCCATAGACTCTTGAGACTGACGTAAGAATGTGCGTCGGATTCATCGCTGATGTCTAAAGCATAGTGCCATTGAACGTTAAAACAGAACTGCTCCACGGCCTGCTCATCCGTCAGGTCGTGCATCTGTTGAAGAATCATCAAACCTATCATAGAAGACAGTTCCTTGGTGGGTCGGCCATTCCAATCGTTGTAGCAGTCAACCAGGGCATCTACAGGCAACTCCGGTAGGATTTCCCGACGGAATAGTCCAGACCAAGATTTATCCAACATCCTGCGACGTTTGGGACCAAGATACCCCCACGAATCGATCATGTTCATCTGTTTGTGGTTCTTCCCATAAAACATTATTCTGCCATGTATCCCTTTGGAATTACGGAAATAGTCTAACATAAACCCCAGAACCCAGCAAGTCATATCTTTGAGTTTATTCATTTATTACAGCTCTTTGACAGATATCCACTTTTTACGAAATCATCAATATTTATCGAAATCGTTCATCGTGACATTGTAATAGTCCATAGGGCGCCAATAGGTTCTGCGCCTGGTTCCGCTTACACTGGGCCCCTTCAAGAGTGAATAGATAGCTCAAAATAAGGTTTACAGGACTTAATCCGGACATGGACGTACTTATTGAAAATACATGATAATAAATGTCAATAAGCGGCCCATGACATGATTATTTTTAGAAATAATGGATGATAGACTGTGATAAATGTCTTTATATGTGATAATAGAAATCTCGGATGCCCTTATTCTGAACAGGCACGCGGGATTGAATTTTTAAAAGAGAGTTATAGCTTTTTTCAATGGCCCAAAAAGAAAACCCAAAAAAAGAGAGCGTATTTCTTGGCTCTGCTTACGCGTTGGTGGCTATTTTGCTTATCCTGAGCGCTATGGCCTCGTACATGCTGTTCAGGTTATACCAAATATCTTCCCAGCTCGCTGAATCCAATCGCCGGACTTTTGTATTTGAAGTCCAAAATAAGAAATCTATACTCCAAAAATACTTTGCAGAGCGGATATATGATTTGGAGAGATTTATCGAGAATCCTGTTTTTCAGGCATATTTTGAGAGAAAGGCAATTGCCCCATCCAATGAACAGGCCATGAAAATTATTTCCGGCCAACTGGAACAAGAGCTTTTGGTGAACAGGCTGCGAATCGAGAAACAGGGTAAGGCTGTGTACGCGAGATTCGCCTTCTATGATCTCCAAGAGGATAAGATTGTGGCAAGAACAGATTTTTCACCAAAGGGCCAATGGATCAATGAGGAGCTATTTGCCCAGGTCAAAGACAAAGTGTCGGAAAGCCTTAACCTAGTTTCGGTTTGTGTTCAAGGTGAGTGCAGGGTATTGTTGATAGGTTCCGTGCCCCACAGGGGCAGGCCCAAAGGCATACTGCTCATGGAACTTACCGCTGGGGTGATACGGGATCAGGTCCAGTTGTTGAGCCTGCAAAAAACGGACAACTTCACGGGTCTCGCTGATGTTTCAGGCAGATTGATCCTTGGCCCTGAAAAATTCGCGGGTCTGAGAACCCACGACCTGTTCGGTTTGGCCCCTGAAGAGATAGGAAAGATGAAATCCATGGCCCCGTCCTCTGAGCTGAGTAAAATAACAGGAGAAAAGCTAGTGATAGCAGGGGGTCGAATCCCAGGGATCAAATTCTATTTGGTTCAAGTGGACAGGCAATCAAAATTCATTGGAAGCCATGCGCCTGCTTTATGGACGCTTGTTTTTGTAATGTTAATGATAGCCTTGGCCCTTGTACTGACTCACATTTTCAAGAGCTACGCGGAGCGCCAGGTCATGTACAGGAGCTTGCAAGAAGCCCATGACAATTTGGAGCAGAGAGTGGATGAAAGGACCGCTGAATTGGTCGAAGTCAATGATAGATTGAGAATGGAGGTATTGGAGAGACGAAAAGCTGAGGACGCGCTCAAGAAGGCTGGAGAAGAACTTAGAAGTGTAAACAGAGATCTGGAAGATTTCGCATATGTTGTTTCACACGATTTAAAAGCCCCATTACGGTCCGCGCGACAAATTCTTGACTGGATCAGGGAAGACTATATGGAAAAACTTGACCAAACAGGTTATGAATACCTGGACCTTCTCACGAATAGGTTAAAACTGATGCACAACCTAATAGAGGGAATACTAAAATATTCCAGGGTCGGCCGGAGCGAAGATCAAAAGG
>CAZFJT010000352.1:0-4268 GCA_964519135.1 uncultured Syntrophales bacterium
CACCTAGAACCCGGGCTTTCATCAACATCAGCGCTTTTATCCAATGGGTCCACTCCAAATAGGTCGTTGAATGATTTTCCTGTTACAGTCTCGTTCCCCGCGCCACTGGCGAGATCTATAAAGGCTCTGTTGTGATAAACCACCCTATGTGCGCCGTCGGCTAGGGCAATGGCCACAGGAAGTCTTTGGAAGATTTTTTCAGCCCTTTGCTCGGCTAATTGCTTTTTGGTTGATTCTACCCTGGCCCTTGTCTGGAGAGCCGTATAAACCATTAACATAATTTGATGGGGACCGAATGGCTTGGGCAAATAATCAAAAGCCCCTAATTTTACCGCCTCCACAGCCTCTTCAGTGGATCTGAATGGAGCGGTGAATATAACCAGTAATTCCGGCTGTTTGTATTTTATTTCCTTTAGGAACTCCTTTGCCGACATCTCAGTGTTATCCACTTGGGCGATCATTATATCAAACAGATCTTCCTGGAGTTCCTTGAGAGCTTCCTGGGCTGTCTTGGCTGAAACAACATCAAAACCTTCATTATCCAAAACCCTGGTGGTCATTTCCAGGACCTTATAGTCCTGATCAAACACTAAAATCCTCTTAATATCGGCCTGTTCTTCATCAATGTCTGAATGGAGCGGTAGCAGTGGGTCGGATATGTGGGCAAGGTGATGGGCCATGCCATCCGCCATCTTTTCCAGAGAAGCAAGCTTTTTTACCCTGGCAACCTGTTCATGGGCCTGCTCAAGTTCACCTGTTTGAGCCGCGACCTTTGAAGCCAACTCCTTCCCCCACTCCTCCAGTTTTTCGCGCGATTCGGCAAGATTCTTGATCATTAAGTTAAATGATTCCGCTAGCTCACCAAGCTCATCCCTGGCCAGCACAGGCACCTTATGGCTTAAATCGCCCTCACCAACGGCCCTTGCGGCCCTCAGCAAATTGTCCAAAGGTTTGCTTATCCACTGTACGAGATAGTAGGTGATTGCAGCCATCAACAGAGCGCCTATCAAGGCCACCACCAGAAATGAAGCAACCAATTTGTTGACAATCATAAGGGTCGGCTGGACCAGGGTAGCCAATTGGATAGCGGCCACAGTGTTTCCAGTTGAGTCCTTCAATGCTTGTGTGGCGGTAATATAATTATATCCTTGTATTGTCTTTTCGTTAATCACTGGCCTGTTCGGATTTAGTTCGTCCTGTTTAACGCGTAATTTAAATCGCTTGTCAGTGATTATCTCAACCTGATTTTTTATGCTCGTGGCAATGGTCTCTTCGTCCATATAAATGGTCACATAGCCTATCGAACGACCATCGTATTTCTGGTTCTTGAAAATCAGTGTTTCCATGTGGTCCAAAATGGAATTGTTTTCATTAATCGCGCTGCCTCCGTAGATGACGGCATGGGTTGCGCCATCTTCAATCAATGGTTGGGCGGCTTCTATTACAAGACCATGCTGAACGTCACCAGGCGCCAAGCGTTGTTCCATCACGGGATTCTCTTCAATGAAACGATCTTTCCTGAATTTTAATATTCCAGACGCGGGCGCGCCTTTTAAGGCTTGTTGCAATAATGGGTCTTGAGAAACGTCCGAAGATACTTGCTCATGGCCAAAGGCCCGGACTATAACCAAGCCGTTTTCATCGGTAATAGTCAGGAAATCCAAATCATTTTCAACAGCCACAAGTGTAAGGAAATTCTTTAAGCCTGAAATGTCATTACTATTGAGACGCTCCACCAGTTCCTTTTTAGCGGCTATTAATCTCAGCTTTAATCCGATATTTTCCTTTTTTGAATCTATAACGGACTGAGCAATTATCAGCTCGCCTGACAGCCTGTCCTTAGAAAGATCCATAATCATGTCCCTGGCCATCCAGGTTCCCATGAGGCTCGCTCCAAGACCCACAAGAATCACAACCCCCAAGAAACCGCCTAATACCTTCTGTCTAAGGGAAAAGCTTGCGGCCCAAGCGACAAAATCATTCCACCCCGCCCACGGCACAGGTCTTGAACCGGACCATTTCATATCGCTCACCTACTATGTTTTTTTGTTCAGTATCTCTTTTTCAAAAATATCCTTTGCCTGTTCAGTGGATTGAGCGTGAAAAAGAACATCATCGATCATAAGGTTTGCCCCATCTGTGCATTGATCCATGCAAAACGTGCCCTTAAGTTCCACTTCTTTTTCAAGCCCAGAGTCCTTTATAGCCTTCTTGAAATAGTCGATAATTGCGTGTGAGCCTTTGAGATGGCATGCGCTTCCAACGCACACTGTGATTACCCGCATATGGCAAAGCTCCTTTCAGCAAGGTGACTCAATTATCACAAAGCCCTAAGGAATTCAGGTCTTAGTTTTCCTTCGTTCTTTTCCTTGAGAACCCTTTCAATCTCACCGAGAATCAACTCCTTGTCCCTTGGTAGAGTAGCCTTTATCGGGAGATAATTAGAGGCGTGATTTGATCTGAAAACGCAATTGGTGAAATCGGATTCCTCGATCATTATCTTCAGTTCATTTATGAGATCAAAAGGCCCGGGCAATTGGAATTCGCCTTTTTCATAGTCCGAATATAGTTCCGTGCCAGGAACCAGCATAACACTAAGCGCGCCAACGTAATCCGGATCCATATCAGTGAGCAACTTTGCCGTCCCAGAGGCATGTTCGCGGCTCCTTTCCTTTCCTCCTATTCCCAGGAGCACTGTCACAGAAAGGGGTATTCCAGCTTCTTTCGCCCGCTTGGCCGCTTGTGCCATTTCATCGTACGTGGCGCCTTTTTTTATCTTTTCCAGCAAAATAGGGTCCCCTGTTTCCACCCCCAGATAGATAATACCCAAGCCAAGAGTCTTGAGGTATTCCAATTCTTCAGTAGTTTTATTCAAGGTGTCTTTTGCATTGGCGTAAATTCCGATTCTCTCAACATCTGGAAAATAGTAATTAATTCTATCAAGTATTTCAATTAATCTCTTCTGTGGTATGCACAGGGCGTCTCCGTCGGCCAGGAAGATTCTGCGCGCTCCGCCGATCCTTGAAGCGTCTTTTAAATCCTCTTCAATTTCTTCCATACTCTTTATTCTAAAAGATCTATCCCTATAGCTTCCGCAGAAGGTGCATTTATTGTGCCTGCAACCTACGGTAACTTGCAGGATCAGACTCCCGGCTTCACTGGGGGGCCTGAAGATCGAGCCTTCATATTTCATGTTTCATATCCTATATTTTTGGAATATTTGTTGAAGTTGTTTGAACCCGGATGAATCGCTCTTATTAAAAGCTCATATATTTAACACATTAGCATGTGTCTAAAAAACCTATGCTTTGATTAATGGTAATCGATTCCTTCTTCCACAAGATCTTCAATGATTTTCATCATCGCGCTTATCGATGAACCATCCGCCCTTCCGAACACATAATATATGTAATCGTTTCCTTCCACAAGGAACAAGACGGTTTGTCTTTTAGTAACCGGTCCCACAAGTATTTTTTGAGAATTATCGGGTCCGTTGGGATTAAGTTTACGCACAGACCATCCTTTTGGTACTTTGAAATTCTCATCACTTGTTGGAAACCTCTTTCTATATCTAATGTACGATGGTTCAAAATCGACTCTGTAAGCCACATTGTCACCAAGGTCCAGATATCTGTCTCTATCTTTAAGACGTATCGCGGGACCTCCAGGAAATAATTGTTCATATCTGATAGCCAAATTTCCGTGGGCCCCTGCTGAAGGCGCCTTGCGCACTTCAATGAAGATACGGTCCTTTTCGTCTCCCATTCTTAGGGTTGAATCATCTTCTGATATCACTGGTAAAGGTCTTTTTTTTACTTCAATAAGGCCTTTGGTTGAAAAGCAGCCCGGCATGGATACAAGAACCAGTGAAAATATTAACGTGGACGCCACTGAGATGAAAGTGTAATGATATCCGCTTTTGTTATAAAGGCTCATTATTTGTCCATCAGGAGATATCTGCTCAAAGCATATCCACGCGTGATGATTTATTCGTTTCTGGCATAATGTGGGCTTATTTCACGAATAATAAAACAAATGATCAAAATATTGTAACAATTGAGAGTAGTCGAGAATAAAAAATTACCGGAAAATTGATCATCATTGACAGATATAACCAGTTCTCAAAATTAAACGCGAAATGGCTCATAAAAATATGTCCATAATTAATAGCTTCTGGCGCCTACCTTGCGCTTCGCGCCCGGTTACGGCTTCAAAGAGCGCACATTGCGCAACCCACAGGAGGGGAGACCATCTCCCCTCCTGGACCT
>CAZFJT010000353.1:0-974 GCA_964519135.1 uncultured Syntrophales bacterium
ATATTCCACAGCCTTGGAATAAGGGCCTGTAAAGAGATATATCTTTCCCAATTCCTCATAGCATTCAGCTTGCCCTGCCTGATCTTTATCATTTATTGCAATCTCCAGGAGAGTTTTAGCTGACTCCTCAGCCAGTTTGTACTCACCAGTGAAGCCATGTATGTCAATCAGTTCAGAAAGGGCCTTTTTTTCAGAAGCCTTATCATTTTGCTTCCGGGCCATTTCCAAGGCCCGTCTATAGTAATCAACTGATTCCTGATATTTTTCTTCAGTTTTAGCTATTTCACCAAGCTTCAATAACACAGCTATAAGTCTCGTAGACTCCTGCTCACCCTTCAAAGATTTCAGTTCTTCGAGCAGTTCAAGGTAGGCTGTTTCACTTTTCCCAGCGCCGGTTGGATTTGCCTTGTGTTCTTGGGCTATTGCTTCTTTAGGGCTACCTGCCTGAGCCCTATTTACTGGGCCCGAACCTGTCTCTCCAATTGAAGCGCATATGATATTTAACAGGACAACTATGCATATGAATGTATATATGGAGGTTTTGCAAATATTCATAGTGGCCTCTCGGATTCTGGGTAGCCTTTTAAAATAGATCTTTTACACTGGACGACAACGTGTGTGCAACCAAGCCTTAGTGTTAGTTGTGGCGTCTAATAGTGAAAGTCAGGGGCAATATGCTAGGATCACTGGGAACATCATAGATCACTCGCAATACATCATACATTCCAATGCTCGGCATCCAACTCAAAGGCTGACTACCAAACAGCTCGGATCTGCGCTGGATTGAGTTGGTCATCATAACCGGCCCATCCTCCTGCTGCAAACCAAGGGGTAGCCCTGTGTTTGTTTCGGTCCTGTATACCCTTCTACGAATGGGTTGCAAGGAACCATCACTTATGGTGAATAAGAAATCCAATATGGCATAACCGCCTGTCCCTTGATAATTTATGTCAATATTGCGCACACTTCTTGTC
>CAZFJT010000353.1:984-4263 GCA_964519135.1 uncultured Syntrophales bacterium
CCTGTCATCCATACGGTCATCAAGACTTTGTTCGGCTCTTGGTCCCGCGCCGGTCCAGGCTGTAGTCGGAATACCTGAAAGAGGATCAACCGAGCTCGTGACTTCTTCATCCAAGGGGTCATATGGCTCTTCTTCATATGGGGGCGCTGGCGGGGCCGGGGCCTGTGTAGGAGCTGAAGGGCTTTGCCCAGGATCCGGTGGGAGTTGCTGTTGCAACTGGTCCGCCTGCAGTTGCATTTGGTTGAGATCCGCTTGTACTGATTGAATGTTATTTATGTTTCGGTCTACTTGAGCTTGTACCTTGCGTTTTTCAGCCTGCTTTTCTATCAAAAGGCACTGTTTCTCCACTTTTTTTAATGGAGACATTGCCTTTTCGATTTCCTTTTCAAGGCTTTCCAGGCTTTTACTCAATTGAGCCTGACGCTCCAGCAATTTCATGTTCTCATCGGTTAATTTGCTGAGCCGATTTTCAGATTTGTCTATTTTTCCCCTTAGTTCCCTTAGTTCATTTCGAATTTCCCCAATGGGCCTATTAGCTTCCGGTCCCTGCTCGTCTTGTTGCGGGGGTTGAGCCATTACATAACCACAGTTCAGGCAAACCAGAGCCATTATGGTTAATATAGCGCCTATATTTAGAAATGATATGCGGCTTTTTTCTGAGGCCAGTCTTGAAACCACTTATTCCTCTCCGTTTGAATCGCTTTGTTCTGATCCGGCCAATTATTCATATACAGAAGCTCTTCGAGCGAATATATTCATAGGTACATGGTCGCGCTGAAAGCCATTCCTGAAAGACATTGAACCATCAAGGCTTGGAAAATGGATTCTCTAGTGAAATTAATTTTTCCATTTCAAAGCCTATGGTCGCGGACGCGCCCACTGTAACAAAGCCCCTACTGGAATCATCGAATCCAATATCACTCTTGAGCTTCAAGACTCCGTCTTTTGAATTCAGCTCTGCCCCCGCGCTCCACCCTTGCAATTTCTGTCCTCTGTAATATTGGTAATAGGTCCCTGAGAATTTCAAATCCATGGACTTCAGATATGGCGCAGGAAGGATTCCTGGATGACGATAACTGACCTGAAGCCTGAAATCTCCTGGTTGCTTTGAGTACAAGCGCGTCAAAGAACCACCGTTCTCAAAAACATTGCCATAATAATTGAGCTTCAATGTGGTTACGGAATTTCCCAATCCCTTAAACGCTAATTTTCCCCCTACTACGCCTGAAGTGTACCAGGTTTTGGATATTCGGTTGAACCTGAGAAAAGAGTTGAATCCAACAAGCGTATTGGGTGTTATCCTCAATCTGTAGGCGCCGCCCAAGAAGATCTGCGCGACCGCTTCATCGTCTCCAAAGAATGATTCAAAAAAATCATCAAACCTGCCGTGGGTTTCAAAGAGTATGGTATTTTTTTTGTTGATCTGAAATGGAGCGCTATAATCCAAAGTGAGCGCGCCCCGCCTATCTTCCTCGGCAAATGTGTACAGGTACCCTATTTCCAAATTGGGGATCTGAGGCAAAATCCCATTAAGCATAGAATTTGAGACAAATATTGATTTTCCACTAGTATTGGCTGAGGCCGCGCCCATTGGACCATTTAGTGGAGCGGCCGGAAGATCGACTTGGGCGAAGACTACACCGGGTAGACACAAGGATACCATTAAGGCAAGGAATATAATGGCGCCACCCTTGAGAACGAGAATCTGACATTCTCTGAACTCCGTAAAATGAATCCACGGCCTAGCCATCGGTTTTCTGGGAACCCCCTCACTAACCCACTTAAAGCAACGCGCTTTGCAGGGGTCAAATTAAAACAGCGAATACACAAAAAAACGTATAGCTCAAAAAAAATTTCATATTTTTATTTTATTCATTCCTGGATACTTGCCTAGATTACAACATAGGGGCGCCCATAAAGTCAACACTTTTGGTTATCATCCGTATCAAGGGCTTTTTAATTTTTTGGTCTCCGAATATTTTTGCAGGAAGCGTTTCTCGGCTTCAATATCGCCTATAATGATTATTTCATTCCCCTCTTGAAACCTGAATGAACTATCTGGGTTTATTATCATGGTATCTCCCACATGCGCGGCAATCACATTGCAACCTGTTCGCTCACCAATGCGGCTCTCTACTAAGGATTTGCCCAAAAGGGATGGCGGGGTTTGAACTTGAAAGACATTCAGCCCTTCAGCCAACATAAGCAATTCACCGGGTCTGAGAATATTCAGTATCATGTTCGCGGCCATGGTGGAGTAGGACATCACAAGATCCGCGCCGGCCTTGTGAAGAGTGGAAACGTTGGAATAGAAATTCGCCCTTGTTATAATCTGGATATCCGGCCTCAGCTTGCGACAGTAAATGGTCAAATAAATATTGGCAGCGTCGTCACTGGTAGTGATCAGCGCGGAGGGAGCTTTATCTATTCCGGCTTGTGTCAAAATATTAATATTCGCAGCGCTTCCTTGTATGTATTTTTCATTTGTAACCAGTTCAGGGTCCTTCTCGATAATCCTATAGTCCATGTTACGCTCATCTAAGGCGCCCGCGGCCGCCCGACCTACCCTGCCGCCACCCAATATTAGAACCGGAGCTTCATACTTCTGATCCTTGCTGAAATGATTATCATAATTCTTCAACTGCTCTTCCGAACCAGCGAGCAATAGAACCGACTCCGGGCTGATAACCGTGTCCGCTGACGGCAGATGGAATTCTCCCCTTTTCCAAAGTCCAACTATCGACGCCCCAACACGTTCCCTCAGCGAGGCCTCCTTTATTGTTATCCCTTCCAGAAGCGTTCCCATGGCTGAGGCCTCAGCTATCAATAGGCTGTCTATATTTCCTATCACATTGGCCCTGGCGCTAGCCCCAAGGACTCTTCCGGCCATTGACCGGCCAAGGGTTTTCATGAACTGGAACACATGATTTGCCCCTGCAAGTTCCAATATATCCACTGATTCATCCAAATCAGCATTAGCCACAATTGGGATATCCTGTGAAATCTCTCGCACTGTAAAGGCAATATTCGTATTTATCATATCACCCATATTTGCGAACAATAGTGACGCGCTTAGCACGTTGGTTTTCAAATATGTTTCAGGATTACCGGGCTCACCAACCACAACATTCCAGTCCTGATCATGGAGTTCGATCGCTTTTTGAACGTCTCGAATGATAATCACATACCCGTGATCGTATTGCTTTAGCCGGTCTATGAGATTTATTGCTATGGGATCATAGTTTTACAGTATTACAAGCCGTTTTGTATCAGGGGATA
>CAZFJT010000354.1:0-4237 GCA_964519135.1 uncultured Syntrophales bacterium
CCCATCCAATCGAACCGGGCGCAGAACCGCTTCAAGCCCGGTGGACTATTACAAAATATATTTGTAGTTTTATCATTTAGGTTTAATTCAAATCAAACATGGAATTCCGATGATTATATGACTCTTGGCCACTCAAATTCAAACCAGGGCTAACCTGTCCTTAATTCCGATTCAGTAAGAAATTATCACCTACAAGGGAAATATTTCCCTGTACTAAACTATTTCTGATCTGAGCCAACCATAACACCAGATCCGGAGGATTTGCGAGAATGGGCTTTACCGCACCCGCTAACACGTGTTAGGGTTCTGATAGGTGGGCACATGGTTTCCTGATGGCTTTCCCAATATATCTAATATAATGGCTTTACAGGAGCTTATTTCCGTAATTCCTAGACGCCCTAAAACCGGAAGAATCACTTCACGGCTTTAATACTGTATTAAAGCTTATCGTATTTTACAGATATTTTTTCAATACAATCAAAGAGAAGGTGAGGGTTCAATTATCATGATTCTCTATATTGCGCTGTGCATAGTCGGTTTTATTCTTCTATATTTTGGAGCTGAATGGCTTGTGAAGGGATCCTCCAGTCTAGCCCGCAGCCTCGGTGTCAGCCCGGTTGTAATTGGCCTTACAGTGGTGGCGTTCGGCACTTCCATGCCTGAGCTGGTGGTTAGCTTGATCTCATCGATCATGGGCAAGAGCATGATTGCAGTGGGAAATGTTATCGGAAGCAATATCTGTAACATAGCCCTGGTCTTGGGCGCGGCCGCCCTATTCCAGCCGATCAGGAGTCATCCCACTGTAGTCAAGAGAGACATTCCCATAATGCTCGCTATCTCACTTATTTTGCTGGCGATGTCTTATAACTCCAATATCAGCAGGATCGAGGGCGCCATTCTTGTGGCTGGAATCATCCTGTACACGTACTTCAATTACACCCTTGTACGCAAAGAAGAGGCCCATGGTGTCGATGAGGAAAAGATCATGGAGGAATTCGGCGTTGAAGAGGTGGAAGAATATGTGGAATCAAGGGGCAGGCAAATTCTACTAATTGTTGTGGGTATAGCCGGTGTTGTTGGAGGAGCGCAACTTGTTGTGGAATCCGCTGTTGTGATAATGACCTATCTCGGGGTCAGCGAGAAATTCATCGGCCTGACAATAGTAGCCTTTGGAACTTCATTGCCGGAACTTGCCACATCGATTGTGGCCGCAATTCGTAAGGAACTTGACATCAGCATAGGAAATCTTGTGGGAAGCAATGTGTTCAATATAATGAGCGTCTTAGGCGCGGCTTCATTGGTGCGCCCCATACCTATTCCAGGAGGTTTTTTCGCAAGTGGTCTCTATATAGACTACCTTGTTATGTTCGGGATCAGCGCATTGCCGTTCCTGATGATGTACAGGGACAATACTGTTTCCAGGTTTCAGGGAGGCATTCTTTTATTTTGTTATTTTAGTTACTTAACTTATCTGATTACCAAGACCATGTTCGCTTGACGTATGTTTTCCCGCGACTTAAGGGTATAATCTTATAATACCTTGTTATTTTGAGGTAATTAAAGCAACTATCGGGATCTTTTAAAAACATTGCTTGAAATCCTTGTTATGTATTGCATAATAAGGGACGCAGACAGTAGGTGGATTTAACAACATAATTCGTAGCACTGTAGTGTGCTAAATTGCTTTTGAATTCTCAATAGATAACCGCTTCAGTTCCAGAGGGGCGGAATTGGAATGAGGTTTTTTAAAAAGAATTCGAGTTGCGAGCTTGTTCTTGATTGGCGAAGCCTTTCCGGCCAATACAAGAAGTCGCGGCAAAGTATCTTCAATAGCTGGGAACATGTTTCAGGCGGCGCCAAATAGGCTTGGCATGTTCGATTGACAATCGGGATATGGTTGAAGGTTTTCCGAAATGAACCAAAAGGAGGCGGATTTCATGAGTAATGGTAATGGAAACGGTTACTGGTCCGGGCTGTACACCAGTGAGGATTGGTGGTCATGCTGGATAGGGTGGCTGATTGTGATTCTCGCAATCTTCACGGCGGTTGGAGCGGCTTCGCTCCTCCCGGCAGCGCCAAAAATAGGCACGTGGACCTTCGACGGGTTGGACAAGATGTTCCCCAAAGGCGGCGTTTCTACTTTTACCACCACTTTGATCTTCTTTGTGTTCTGCTGCGTCCTGACTTTTATTGGCGGCATATTCATGAAGTTTGATCTCAAGAGCTACATCCCTGGGTTTTTAGTCATTTTCATACTGTCCTTTATAGCAATGGTAATAGCAAAAGAGGCTTTCATAAAAAAATGGGGAATATCATACGTCCTGTTCGCCTTGGCGTTTGGTCTGATCATCAGCAACGTCTTCAGGGTTCCTGAATTCGTAAGGGCTGCTGGGCAGACCGAATTTTTTGTCAAGATCGGTTTGGTATGCATGGGCGCAACCATAATGTTTTCAGACCTCCTCAAGGGCGGCGCTGTAGGCCTGATCCAGGCGCTGGTTGTGGCAACAGTGGTCTGGTTCATGACATACGGAATATGCCGAGCATTCAAGGTATCTGAGAGATTCAGCGCGATCATTGCCAGCGCAAACGCAATATGCGGAGTTTCGGCCACCATTGCCGCAGGTGGCGCGATTATGGGCGATCCCAAGGAAGTATCCTACATGGTCGCGTGGGTTCTTGTGTGCGCTGTTGTGCTGATCCTCATAATGCCGCCAATAGCCATTTATTTGAATCTTTCGCCAGCATGGGCCGGCGCGTGGGTAGGAGGTGTTATTGATAATACCGGAGCGGTTATTGCCGCGGGCGAGGTCATCGGGGTCCAAAACCCCGCAGCCAAGGATATCGCGGTTAAAGCGGCCGCTATGGTTAAGATGTCACAGAACGTGCTCATAGGTTTCGCGGCCTTCTTCATGGCCCTTTGGGCTACATTGTCCCTTGATCGCAAGGAGAGGGCTGAAGCTGAAGCGCCTTCTTTGATGGAAGTCTGGTACAGATTCCCCAAGTTTGTTGTGGGCTTTATAGTATCATCCCTTGTTATCTCCTTCCTGGTGGAGCCGGCCTATGGAAATGAGTTGGCCAAGAAAGCGGGCAAACTCAGCAAGTCATACAGAAGCTGGTTCTTCACATTCTGTTTTGTGGCCATAGGTCTTGAGACCAACTTCAAGGAGCTGATCTCAGTGGGCGGTGGACGGCCCGCAATAGCCTACTGGCTGTCTCAGACGGCAAACGCGATATGGACCCTGCTGGTTTCCTATGTGCTATGGGAAGTCTGGTTCAAGGGGATCCTCGCATAAGCAAAAATGCCACACTTAAGTAAAACAGGGAAAGGGCCAATGTGATAAGCGTTGACCCTTTCTCTTTATAGCAGAGAGTACCGCCCGGCTATGCAGTTGACGAAAAATATATTTTGGACAGGGGTGAAACAGCTCAGTGAAAACCGATGAGAAGACCCACAAGGCCTTGAATAAGAAGATCGGTCGTATACTTTCCGCGGAGGAATACTTTGGAAGCAGGGCCGCGCTTGCGGCAATTGTAAGGGGACATGTGAATCCATGGCTTCAGATGATACCTGGGATGTTCATATATGAGGCCTATAAAAGGAGTCGCGAGCGTCGAATATACTCCCGGCATTATATATTCCCCAGAAAAATCGCAATGGACGCCATAAGGGCCATTAAGAGCAACGCAGAAAATGACGAGGCGCTTGAGGAAGCTCGGCTGCGCATCCGCAATTGGCTTGGTTCGAGAAAAATATTTTCCGATGACATTGAAAACGCTTATATGGACATGATTGGGCTCATTTTCAACCACTACCGGAGGCTGCTTGAGGCTGAGGGCGAGAGTCATGAGGAAATGCTCATCTCAGCTTACCAGACCCAGGCGGGATACGAGGAATATTTAAATAAATTGAACGGGGCTGAAAGAAGAATAGATCGGGCAATAGTTGAGAAATATAATGATGATGCGTTAAGAAATGAATTGCTATCAAGGCAATCCGCAAAAGAAGAGCTTCGAGAAAAGGACGCGAAGGCAATATTCTGATTCAAATGGAATATACTGATTCTCGAAATCACAAACGGAATGAAATGTAATTTCATTCCGACCGACCAGGGTCGGAAGCTCGATGGGGAGGTCCAGGAGGGGAGGTCCTCGGCGGACCGCCATGTATACGGTTTAGACAAGGCTACATTCATAAGATTTTGAGGCGCTGACCGAAGGAGTTATCGCCCTACGCGCA
>CAZFJT010000355.1:0-4233 GCA_964519135.1 uncultured Syntrophales bacterium
CTTTTACCGCCCTTTGCGCTGCCGTCGATACTAATTTTACTCTATATTCCTTTGGCGCGGCCATGTTTTCAACCATTAATCCTTCAGCCAGTCGAGAGGCTGTTGCTCCAGCCTTAATCAACATGTCCTGATCCGGCGGCCGGCCCTTAACCTCTCGTTCAAAATCAGATAGAACTACCGGTCCAGGACCGATTGATGATAAACACAATTTAAAACTTGCTATCGCGTTGTTCTCTATAATCGCAACACAAGCCGCGTTCACCAAGGGATAGTCTACTGCGGACCTGTGAGCTATCCTGGTGTACTTGGAGGAAATAGGGGCCCAAGGCAGAGGTATCCTTATGGATGTTACCACTTCATCAGGTCCGAGATCAAAAGGGCTTTCACCTTTTCCTGTGAAAAACTCCCTTACACTGACTCTCCTTTTTCCTGATTTCCCGATAATATCAACCTCCGCGGATAGAGCGACCAGCGCAGGAACAGTGTCACCAGAGCAAACAGCCTGGCAAGACTCCGAGCCTTGGAGCGCGTGGCATTCTTTACCACCGGTTCTATGACAAGCGCCCTTTCCCATTCTCCAGAAAAGACTCTGATTATAGTAATTGCAACGCGGCGCGAGACAGAGATTGCCCACTAGGGTTCCTCTGTAATGTTGAATGGAGATCGCTCCTATTGCCTTTATGGAATCAGCAAGCAATGGAAAATGCTTCAAGACTGACGGATGATTGGCCACTTGCAACAGAGTGGCGCCAGAGTAAATGGTGAGACTGTTAGTGTCTTCATCTATTACGGATAGCTCTTTAACATTCTTTAAGGAAATAATGGCGCCTGGGGAAACCAGTCTCTGTTTCATCCTGACAAGAAGGTCCGTGCCACCGGCCAATATCAGGGCGGTCTGTCCCAATTCACCTTTTAACGCCGCCAACTCCTTTAATGTGGAGGGCGCGTGGTATTCAAACTCTGGTAGACGCATATATAATCCTCGGCATTCTGATTTTTCAGAAGAGATAGACACTATTGTGAATCAGCGTCCATTATACTTTTAGGATTTACTCCGCGATCCACCTGTACTTGTACTGGTGTATCATCCTTGACACATCTATTGTAATCGGATTAACTGTTTTGTCGGGAAGCCTTCGCCTGTTTAACCCCATATTATGCGCCGAGATAGTCACTGTCAATAGTGTTGTTCTGATTCCATAGGAGTTGGCCAAATGGAACTTTTTAAAGAAATTAAAGTGTTGTCCCTTGAGCAAGCCACGGTTCTACCATATCTAACTTACAGGTTGGCTATGGACGGATGCCGGATCATCAGGCTTGAGCACCCTGTTTACGGGGATCCAAATCGATTTGTAGGCGAACCCTTTCTTGAAGGCGAAGAAAGGATGAACTCATATTTTGTTCCCATAAACGCGGGCAAGGAAGCAATCACCCTGAATCTCGCGGAAGCCAAGGGGCGGGAAATACTGGAACGCTTGATAGTCAAACTGGATGCGGACATATTTGCCACTAATCAATTGCCGAAAAACTACGAAAAACTGGGTATAGATTACGAAAGACTGTCAGGAATAAAAAAGGACCTTATTTGGCTGGGAGTTACAGGATTTGGCCCTGACAGCAATGACGCGGCGTACGATCCCATACTGCAAGCCAGGGGCGGACTTATGGAGTTGACCGGTGAAATGGACGGGTCCCCTCAGGTGGTTGGTATTCCCCTTCCTGATATGGGAACCAGCGAACATTGCTACGGGGCGTTAATGAAGGCCCTTTACAAAAGGGAGAGATCCGGCCAGGGCTCTCGCATAGATGTATCCATGCTGGACAGCACGACCAGTTGGCTCACTGTTCCAATTACAATGACTGATACCTTTGGGAAGAACATAACCAGAAGGGGCGCGACCCATGAATTCTTTGCGCCTGTGTCCGTATACCCCACCACTGATGGTTATGTTTATATAGCCGTTGGAAATGATAGGCAGTTCCAGGCCATGGTACAACTCCCGGAATTCTCTGAGCTTGACAAAGAAGAGTACAAGAAGAACGCGGGAAGAATAGCTGACGTGGATAATCTAAACGCGGCAATTGAAAGAGTTACAAAGGAGATGTCTACAGACAAGCTCTTATCCCTTATGAATGGTATCAGGGTCGCAGCGTCAAAAATAAACCAAATATCGGATGTGATTGAAGATCCCCTGGTAAACAAAAAACTTATCAGATCCAAAGATCCTAAAACAGGCTTTGAACTGACACTTGCGCCCCCGCCCCATGTCACTGAGTTTCTGAAATCTCAAAGTATGATGATGAGTTTCCCTCCCAGATTCGGAGAGCACAACAATGCCATTCTTGGAGATGAGCTGGGTTATACTTCCTCGCAAATCAGCGCTTTCAAGGAAGAGGGCGTCATCTAGTACCGCGCAGGCGCAAGATTACAGGGCTCAGAATTACGGCGCTCAGAATTAAGAGACAAAGAAGTAAGAAAGGAATTACCAATGGGTGTGGCCAAATATATTAAGGACGAAAAGGACGCTATCCTTGAAGTGGAATACCAATCGGGTATCAAGGTCAAACCCAATTACGGGCCTGAGCAACTGGAGGAAGTAGGTTTCGATTATGATGAGGATCTGGCTGATCCTGGAGAATACCCTTTTACCCGAGGAATACACCCCAATGGTTACAGATCAAGGGCTTGGACCACAAGGCAGTATTCTGGCTTCGGATCACCATCAGAGACCAACGAGAGGTTCAAGTTACTAATATCTCACGGTCAAACAGGGCTCAATGTGGCCTTTGATCTACCGACCCAGATGGGGTACGATTCTGATCATCCAATGTCCGACGGAGAGGTTGGACGCGTTGGAATGGCAGTTGACACTTTAAGGGACTTTGAGATTGCCTTTGACGGCATACAACTGGATAGAATCGGCTCTGGCCTTACAATAAACGCGGTCGCTTCAATCATGCTGGCAATGTACCAGGCAATGGCTGAGAAAAGGGGTTTCGACCCTAAGCGTATCAGCGCTACCCCCCAGAATGATATTTTGAAAGAGATGATCGGAAGGGGCGCATGGATTTATCCTGTAAAAGACGCCGTAAGATTGATAGGCGACACAATAGAATACTCGGTAACAACTCTGCCCAGGTGCAATCCTGTGTCAGTGTGCGGGTACCACATCAGGGAATCCGGCGCAAACCCCGCGCAAGAAATAGGATTCGCGTTGGAGATCGCAAACACCTACATTGATGAGGGACTTTCCCGCGGGCTGACCATTGACGACGTTGCCCAGCGCATAACTTTCAATTTCAATATATTCGGAAATCTTTGGGAACAGGTGGCGAAATTCAGGGCCGCAAGGAAGCTTTGGGCAAAAAATCTAAAGGAAAATTATGGGGCAAAGAACCCAAAGTCCATGCGATTGAGGGGGCTCTTTGGAGGCGGGGGCTTTGGGCTGACAAAGGCGCAACCTGAGAACAATATTATGAGGAGTTCATATTACGCTCTGGCCGCAGCTCTTGCCGGCGCGCAGACCACCGCGCTTTGCTCCTATGATGAAGCGTTTACCATTCCTACCCCAAAGTCGGCCTTGATTTCCCTGAGAACCTGTGAGTTGTTAATGGACGAGATTGGCCTTAGAGACACGGTTGATCCTTTGGCCGGCTCATATTTCATTGAGACCATTACCAAGGAAATGGAACTGAAAATAGAAGAGTCCAGGGAGGACATAAAAAAGGTTGGGGGAATGCTGGAGGCGGTCTCCACCGGCCATGCGCAGAAGCTCGTGGCAAAGCAGGCGTACGAGTGGGAGCTGGGAGTAAGAAAAGGCGACTATATTAAAATTGGCGTGAATAAATATGTGGATGAGCAGGAGCCTGAAGTGGAACTCCATGAATATGATCCGGCGACCCAGGAGCGACAGATTCAGAGCCTTGAAGCCATAAAATCCGAAAGAAACGAGTCTGAAGTGGCCAAGGCCTTGACTGACCTGGAAAAAAAGGCAAAGGACAAGGCAAATGTTATGCCCACTTTGGTTGAATGCTGCAAGGCTTACGCGACCGTGGGTGAGATGGCCGGTGTGTTCAGGAATGTGTTTGGAGAGTTCAAGGAACCGTCAATATTTTAGAGAAAGCAGTTTCTTTGTTCTTTGTGATGGGAATTTTTAGTGGTAGCCTCTTTCAACGGATTATCTTTAGTTAAACATAGCTAAATTGCACAATTATATTGAACCATTACAAGGC
>CAZFJT010000356.1:0-4232 GCA_964519135.1 uncultured Syntrophales bacterium
GTGCGCTCTTGGAAGCCGTAACCGAGCGCGAAGCGCAAGGTAGGCGCCAGAAGCTGTTTATTGAGGAAATATTTTTACGAGCCATTTCGCGTTTAATTTTCAGAACTGCTATAAACTGAAGTTTAACTATTTTTTTATCGGAATGTGGCCAGGATAAGATATTCTCCTGGTTACCCCAATCAGGCGAGTGATTTAAAGGGAACAGGATCAAAATGTTACACAGAGCCAGAACAAGACTTCCGGAGCATGTTTATCCCCCGGACGAGTGGAAGCTTATAGAAAAGACGTACTATCCAAAGCTCATATCCGCGACTGAGACAATGTTCTCTATAAGCAACGGCTATATGGGTATGCGAGGTAATTTTGATGAGGGGTCCCCGGTTCATCAGACAGGCACATACATCAATGGATTCCATGAGACATGGCCGATTGTTCACGGTGAGGACGCATATGGATTTGCCAAAACCGGCCAAACAATGGTGAATGTCACTGACACCAAGGTGATCAAACTGTACGTTGATGATGAGCCCTTTTATTTACCCACCGCCGTTTTGCTGGACTATTACCGGGCTTTGGATATGAGGGCCGGGATTTTGGAGAGGAATATCCTCTGGGAGACGCCGGCAGGCAAGCATGTGAGCATAAAATCAAAGCGACTGGTCTCATTCAAGCACAGACATGTGGCTGCGATTTCCTATGAAGTTACACTATTGAATGCGGACGCGCCTGTGGTTATCTCGTCTGAGGCTTTGAACCACCTCCCTAAACAGGGAAACCAAGGTGATCCCAGAAAGTCCAAGGGATTTCCGGACAGAGTGTTGGTTCCTGAGGTTACCCGCAGTGAGGACGCAAGGCTGATAATGGGACAGAGGGCCAAAAGGAGCGGCATGACCATGGCCTGCGGAGTTGACCATCTGGTCTCTTCTGAATGTAGATTCACAGCAGGGTCAAAGTTCATAGACAATGATGGGAAGGTGATCGTCACAGTTAACGGGGAACAGGGAAAACCCATAAAGATGGTGAAATACATAACGTACCACAATTCCCGGTCTACTCCATCAGAAAGGCTTTGCGAGAGGGCTGAAAGAACCTTGGACAGAACCATGGGGGAAGGTTTTGTTACCTTATTGGACGCTCAAAGGGAGTATCTTGATGAATTTTGGCGCAAGGCTGATGTGATGGCCGTTCCCCATACAAAAGAGTCACGGGCCAACCCGGATCAGATGCAGCAGGCGATTCGTTTCAACCTTTTCCAGGTGATACAGGCCTCAGCCAGGGTTGAAGGCGCGGGTGTGCCTGCAAAGGGGCTGACAGGACAAACATACGAAGGCCACTATTTTTGGGATACCGAGATATATGTGCTGCCGTTTCTGATTTACACAGAGCCTCGTATAGCAAAGAATCTTCTTAAGTTCAGGCACAGTATGCTGGACCAGGCCCGTCGAAGAGCAAGGGAAGTCAATCAAAAGGGCGCTCTTTTTCCCTGGCGCACAATCAATGGAGAAGAGGCTTCCGCGTATTACGCGGCAGGAACCGCCCAGTATCACATAAACGCTGATATTGCCTATGCCCTGAAAAAATATGTGGATGTAACAGACGATACTGATTTCCTATATGATTACGGAGCGGAAATACTGGTTGAGACAGCAAGATTATGGGCTGATTTGGGTTTTTATTCCGACAGGTACAACGGCCGTTTCTGCTTGCATGGAGTCACAGGGCCGGATGAATACAATACCGTGGTCAATAACAATACTTACACCAACCTCATGGCCAGAGAGAATTTGCGATACGCTGTAAAGGCGGTTCGGGAAATGGAGTCCGAGTCCCCTGAGAAATTGGCTAACCTTATCGATAAAACAGGCCTGGATATGGAGGAATTAGAGGTATGGCAAACCGCTGCGGAGATGATGTACATTCCATACGATGAAGACAAGAAAATTCATCCCCAGGATGACAACTTTCTGGACAAAGAACGGTGGGACTTAGAGAATACTCCAAGGGATAAGTACCCCCTGCTATTGCATTACCATCCATTGGTTATCTATAGAAGTCAGGTGATAAAACAGGTGGATGTGGTCTTGGGAATGTTCCTTTTGGACCATGAATTTACCGCGGATGAAAAGAAACGGAATTTCGATTTTTATGACGCAATAACAACCGGAGATTCCTCTTTATCCGTGGGAATACAGAGCATTGCCGCGGCTGAAATAGGATACCTTGAGAAAGCGGCCCAGTACGCCCGCTATTCAGTGCTCATGGACCTTGGAAATGTTGGAGGAAATGTTGGGGATGGCTGCCATATTGCCTCAATGGGCGGCGCGTGGATGGTTTTCGTGTACGGGTTCGCGGGTATGAGGGATTGGGACGGTAAGATAGTTTTTGATCCCCAAATGCCTCAAGAAGCCAAACGTTTGAGGTTTCACCTACTGGTCAGGGGGCAGGAAATAGAGGTGGACATCACCCATGAATTCTCAACATTTAGGCTCATTGATGGCGAAAACATAACCATTTACCACAGAGATGAAGAGCTTGTTCTGACAAAGCAGGCGCCGACCCAAATATGCAAGGTTATTTCAACAACCGATCCGGATGATCGAGTTCAGCCTGAAATGGATGTCTAAACAAACATGAAGGAATTACCGTACCATAAGACCAAAATAGTAGCCACAATCGGACCATCCTCTGAATCGCAACATGTGATTGAAAGCATGATTATCCAGGGCATGAATATCGCGAGGTTGAACTTCTCCCATGGGGATTTTGAAAGTCACGCCAGAAGGATTCAATCAATTAGAAACGCGCAAAAGTCCACAGGTGGTCGAGTTGCCATCATGGCCGATTTGCCGGGCCCCAAGATGCGCATAGGAGAATTCAGACAAGAGCCTGTGGAGCTGGAGCATAACGATGAGTTCATACTGACCACCGATGACGTGATAGGAGACGGTTCCAGAGTGTCCGTGACCTTTGAAAGGCTGCCGCAAGCAGTAAAGCCTGGCGACACACTTTATCTGAATGACGGTCTTGTGATCCTGGAAGTGAATGAAATCATATCTAATGATGTGCATTGCAGGGTTTCTGTGGGTGGTGAGTTAGGCTCCCGCAAAGGTTTGAATTTGCCTGGGATACATCTTGGAATAGGGGCTTTTACAACCAGGGATAAAGAATGCCTGAAGTTCGCGCTAGAGCACGGGGTTGACGCAATTAGTCAGTCTTTTGTGGTTGGGCCTGATGATATCCAGGCCGTTAGGGAATTTTCCCATGAATTGGGATTTAGTCCGTTTATAATCGCAAAGATAGAACGCTCCGACGCGTTGCCTGAAATTGACCGGATTCTGGAAGCCTCTGATGGCATAATGATAGCCAGGGGAGATCTTGGTGTGGAAACACCTATAGAAAGGATGGCCATAGTCCAGAAACAGTTGATGTCAAAGGCTAACACCCTGGGGAAACCGGTGATAACAGCCACCCAGATGCTTGAGTCAATGACTGATCACAGGCGTCCCACAAGGGCTGAGGCAACTGATGTGGCCAATTCCATCCTGGACGGCACGGATTGCGTAATGCTTTCAGGTGAGTCCGCGGTGGGAAGATACCCTGTTGAGTCAGTGGCCATGTTAGCAAGAATAGCTTCAGCCACTGAGCCGGAGCGAAGAAGACCAAAGATAGAAGGAACAATAGGCCCGACAGGTAAAAAGGGACCGAGAAACATAACTGATCTCATAGCCAGAAGTGTAGCCATCACAGTGGAGAATTTCGATCCTGCGGTGGTCTTGGCGCCTACCAGAAGCGGCAATTCAGCGAGAAGCCTGGCCAGATTCAGGCTACCTGTTTGGATAGTGTCTGTAAGCCCTTTGGAGGCCACATGCCAGCACCTTCTATTCTCATACGGCATTCATCCTGTTTTGATGGATGAGGACCCTTCGGATTGGGCCTCGTTCAGCCGGGAGATCATAAGAGCCCATAATTTAAGGGGTGATCTGGTTGTTTTGAGCCAAGGGCCATCGCCAAAAAATCCCACTGCAAACCACAGTATTGAGATTATTGATCTAAAAAGACTGGATACTCTAAGGGAAGAGAGTGGTTGAATGCGCAAGGTTAGGCAATAGAGATCAAGCCTGATACTACATTCGGGGCCCTGAACCTTCAAGGATAGAATCATATGACTCTGACTAGCAGGAATACCAAGCCTTTACTAGAGCAACTCCCCAGGGTCTTTAACTACTATATCC
>CAZFJT010000357.1:0-4232 GCA_964519135.1 uncultured Syntrophales bacterium
TGCATTCCGATATGTACGAAGTGAGCTTATCAGTTGATCCGGATTCCGAGGTGAGCAGCGCGGTCATGAACTCCACAGGATAATGAGCCTTTAGATACGCCGTTTGATAGGCCACCATAGCGTAAGCCGCGGAATGGGATTTATTGAAACCATAACCTGCGAACTGACTCACAAGCTCAAAAATATACTCAGCTTTTTTGGGATCTATACTATTGGCGCCACATCCTTTTTCAAAGCGGCTTTTCTGCTCTGCCATAACCTCGGCTTTTTTCTTACCCATAGCCCTTCTGAGGAGATCCGCTTCACCCAAAGAATAGTCAGCGAGAACTGAGGCGATGTTCATGACCTGTTCCTGATATAGAATAACTCCGTAAGTTTCTTCCAATATGGGTTCAAGTTGCGGTAAAGGATATTTGATCGGTATGCGGCCATGCTTTCTATTGATAAAATCCTCGACCATTCCAGACCCAAGAGGGCCAGGTCTATAGAGCGCTACCAATGCTATCAGGTCTTCGAAAACCGTTGGTCTGAGCTTTGTAAGGATGTCTCGCATACCTGAGGATTCAAGCTGAAATACTCCTGAAGTCTCTCCCTTGCTTAGAAGCTGGAAAGTCTTTTCGTCATCAAGGGGAATTGAGTCCAGATCGAATCGGTGGTCTTCCAGCTCTTTCACCATCTTTACAGCATGGTCAATGACAGTTAGAGTTTTCAAGCCCAGGAAGTCGAACTTGACAAGTCCGATCTTTTCTACCCATGTCATATCGTACTGGGTCAGGGTCTCCCCCTGGCTGCCTGTATACAAAGGGAGTCGCTCTACTAGTGGCTTATCGGATATTACTATTCCGGCCGCGTGGGTGGATGCGTGCCTGGTCAGGCCTTCAAGGGGTTTAGCGGTATTTATGAGGTCCTTGACCCTTGGATCAGTTTCCATGGCCTTCACAAGTTCCGGCTCATCATTCAGGGCCCTATCTATGGTGATCTTAAGGGTATCAGGGATCAATTTCGCTATCTTGTCCGCTTCCGCGTAAGGTATGCCAAGAACCCTGGCAACATCTCGGATTACCGCTTTGGCCTGCATCCTCCCGAATGTTATTATCTGAGCGACATTATCCTTTCCGTATTTATGGGACACGTACTCTATTACCTTGTCCCTGCCCTCCATGCAGAAGTCCACGTCAATATCCGGCATGCTCTTTCTTTCAGGATTCAAAAACCGCTCAAAAAGTAAATTGTATTTCAATGGATCAATATTGGTTACACCAAGACAATACGCGGCAAGGGAGCCGGCTGCCGAGCCCCTTCCGGGCCCCACCGGGATAGAGTTGTCCCTCGCGAATCCGATGAAATCCGCGACTATCAGGAAGTACCCGGAAAAGCCCATATCCTGTATGAGTTTTACCTCCTTATCCAATCTCTGTTCATATTTAACTTCATCCCCTGGGCTCAACGCTCCTGAAGATTTGAGGTGTTCCAGCCTTTTAACAAGCCCTTTTCTGGATTCCTTTTCAAACCTTTCCCTAAGTGTGGTTCCCTCACCAGGATCGAATCTGGGCATATATATTGAATCAAAATCAATAACAAGAGAACATCTCTCTGCAATTTCCAGGGTATTCTTGATAGCTTCAGGATAATCCTTAAAATCCTCCGCCATCTCTTGAGGTGATTTCACGTAAAACTGGTCAGACATGAATCTGAGCCTGTTCTCATCATCCATCTTTTTGCCCGTCTGGATGCATAAAAGCACCTCGTGGGCCCTGGAATCCTCCTTTTCCAGATAGTGACAGTCATTGGTGGCCACAAGAGGTATGTCCAGGTCCCTGGCCAACTTAACCAAACCCCGGTTGGCTTTTGTTTGCTCCTTTAGGCCGTTTTCCTGTATCTCAATGTAATACCTGCCGTCATCAAAGACTTCCTTGTGCCAGGCCGCATGTTCCCTGGCCAGCTCCTCATTACCCTTCAAGATGTTCGAAGCCACCTGCCCGGCCAGACAGGCGCTCAAACATATCAAACCATCATTGTGTTTCTCGAGCAGTTCCTTGTCCACCCTGGGTTTATAGTAAAACCCTTCCATATATCCGGCTGTTACGAGCTTGCACAGATTCTTGTAACCCCTCTCGTTTTCACAGAGTAAAATCAGATGCGCTGCAGTCTCATGTTTTGGGCCCGCCTTTTTCTCGAACCTCGATCCTCCGGCCACATATACTTCACAGCCGATAATAGGCTTGATCCCTTGGGCTTTGACCTGTGTGTAAAATTCCATGGCGCCAAAGAGGTTACCATGGTCAGTGATGGCCAGGGCGGGAGATTTATGGGCTTGAGCCTTTGACACAAGATTCCCTATGCGAATCGCGCCGTCTAAAAGAGAATATTGCGAGTGTAAATGCAGATGAACAAATCCAGCGGACCCCATGATAACCCCTTATTATTCTTGTGGTTTTTAAGTTATTTTCGTTTATTGTGGGCTACATTACCACCAACCGACCTCAACTGTAAAGGCGCGCATATAATAAGTCTGATGCCTCCCAATCGCTGAGCATTTAGTTCCATGTTCCTTCAATACATCTGGATATTCTTACCTTTTCATAAACATATTGACACTTTTTAATAATTTAGATTAGAATGTGGTTGCCGAACTACCATGGATGAAATGCGTTAAAGGATCTGTTCTTCAGTGGCCATACTATGATTTTAAAAGTGGTCACAGAGCCATGATCTTGGATCGATTGTATCCAGGCCACTATGATCTGAATACAAAGACATCGGCCGGGACAATCCGAGGCGTGTTTTCATCCCAAATGCAATGAGGCCGAGGATTGTTTGAGATTACTGCAGAAGATTGGACAATTCTTTATCATTGGGTTCCACAACCTGATGGACGCAATGGAAGTGATAGGACGAGCCATCACCTTGTTCTTCTGGACGATTGTGTGGATGTTCAGGCCGCCGTTCAGAGCGAGGGAGATTTTTCGTCAGATGGATTTTGTTGGAGTCCAATCTGTTGAGTTAATAGCAATAACCGGGCTTTTCACCGGTATGGTATTGGCGCTCCAGGCCCACATCGGAGTGTCGAAGTTCGGGGCTCAGGCTCTTGTGGGAGCGGGTGTCGCGCTTTCCCTGTCCAGGGAACTCGGACCTGTATTGAGCGCCCTTATGGTCATTGCCAGGGCTGGGTCAGCAATGACCGCTGAGTTGGGCTCCATGAGGATATCCCAGCAGATAGACGCGTTGTCCACAATGGCTGTGGAGCCAGTGCAATATCTGGTGGTTCCAAGATTTGTGGCTACTACTCTCATGCTGCCGCTTATGGCTATACTTTTCGAATTCAGCGGCATGGTGGGAGCGTATTTTGTTTTCATATTCCAGTTGGACGGAGATGGCGGAGTATTCATGCAAAGCGTCAGGGATTACATGACAATCGAAGATATAACCCATGGACTTATAAAGTCGGTGGTATTCGGCATGATTCTCTCCATTGTGTGCTGTAGCAGAGGCTATTACTCAGTTGGAGGATCCAGGGGCGTGGGACTTTCCACCACAAGGGCTGTTGTAGTTTCATCCCTGCTGATATTGGCCTCGGACTATATAATGACCGCAATAATGTATCACTGATGAACCACGATAATTTAGATAAAAATCCCATGATTGTGGTCAGAAACGTCCATAAATCCTACGGCTCACAGAAGGTGCTCAATGGAATCGACTTCACAGTTTCCAGGGGCGCGATCACATCGATTATCGGAAGGTCGGGCGGCGGCAAATCAGTGCTCCTAAGGCAGATGATGGGCCTTGAGATCCCTGATGCAGGAGAGATCTTTATCGACAATGAAGAGATATGCTGCATGTCGCACTTGGAACTAAACCGCATGAGGAAGCGAATAGGGATCCTCTTTCAGGATGGAGCGCTATTCGACTCCCTTACAATTAATGAGAATGTGGCTTTTCCCTTGGTTGAGCACACCAGTTTAAACGCGGACGAGATAGGTGAAGTGGTGCACGAAAAACTGTTAGAGGTCGGGCTGAGCAATCATGGGAATAAATTTCCCCATGAGATCTCCGGTGGAATGCGCAAGCGGGCCGGACTCGCCAGGGCGCTGGTCTTGGATCCTGACATAGTTTTTTTTGACGAACCCACTGCTGGGCTGGATCCCATAAGCAAGGGAGCGATCTACGGAATCGTATCAAAGACCCATCATGAGAGATCAGTCACTTATGTCCTGGTTAGCCACGACATA
>CAZFJT010000358.1:0-1287 GCA_964519135.1 uncultured Syntrophales bacterium
CGGGGAAACTCCCAAGTAATCATGACATTTGTCGCAGAATTGTTCCTTGTCGTTATGGCATTTCATGCATGTGTTCTGGAGGCTCATATTGTATTTTTTATCATTGAGTCCAATATAGGTCCTCTTTGCGTCCCTGACCACTGCAAGGCGCCACTGGTCCAGCACATCCATGTGCGCGGCTCTCATGTAATCCTTGGACTCAACGCAGAATTGTTCGTCTTTGGGAAGCTGAAGCTTCGGCGCCTCACCTCCCTTGGCGGCGTTGTACCATATGGGAAAACCGACCAGAGCCACAAATATGATAACTCCTATAATGATCTTACCACTATCATACATCGTCGGCGTCCTCCTTTAGCGGTTCACCGCGAAGATCGAGCTCTCTTTTGCCTTCACCCTTCATAATGAGAGCGTTTGCCAGCAACTCGTGAATACCGCCGACTTCCACGTCAGGGTGATAATATTCGCAGAGGGTTGATAATGTGGCCCTGTCAATCGCGCACATACATGTCAGTCTATTGACTCCGTGCTTTTCCTTGACACGCCCCAAAGCGTTGGCCCTTGGAAGACCACCTCTCATGCGCATCTCCATGTTCTCATCATTACCAAGACCAGCGCCGCCACCACAGCAATATGTGTATTCTCTTATGGTGTTTTCGGGCATTTCCCAGAAATTGTTCACAGCATGTTTCAACACATACCTGGGCTCATCCAGAAGTCCGGCGGCCCTGGCTGGGTTGCAGGAATCATGGAAGGTGGTTCTTATCTTGTCATTTCTTGATGGATCCAGATTCAGTTTACCATGCTTTAAGAGGTCGCTGGTAAATTCCGTGATATGGACCATCTTTGTGGCTTTGGAGTTTTCAAATCTCGTCCCTGTTATTGGGGACACAGGATCCTCAAGAAAATCCGCGGGACCGTTCATAGTATCCATATATTGATGGATCACCCTCCACATGTGGCCGCACTCGCCTCCTAGAATCCACTTGACCCCCAACCGCTTTGCTTCCGCGTAAATCTTCGCGTTGAGACGTTTTATGGTCTCATGGGATGTGAATAGTCCGAAGTTGCCTCCTTCAGACGCATACGTGCTCCATGTGTAATTCAAGCCCAGCTCATGGAAGAGCATCAGGTAGCCCATGCATGTATAGGTGCCCGGATCCGCGAAATAGTCCCCGGATGGTGTTACAAAGAGGATATCAGCGCCCTTTTTATTTATGGGCAGATCAACCTTGACTCCTGTTATGTCCTCAATGTCATCCACCATGAACTCCCACATGTCAACTAGAC
>CAZFJT010000358.1:1297-4232 GCA_964519135.1 uncultured Syntrophales bacterium
TCCTGAAGCAGTTTGCAACAGGCTCCATCACCCAGTTGATGTTCAACCCTACAAGGTTGAGCAACTCCCTGCCTATCATGGTGACTTCAGCGGTATCAATTCCATAGGGGCAAAATACTGAGCATCTTCTGCATTCAGTGCATTGAAAGAAATAGTAGAACCATTCCTTTACCACATCTATGGTAAGCTCCCGGCCTCCGTTCAGCCTGCCGAGCATTCTGGACAATGTGGTGAAATCGTTCCTGTAAATAGATCTTATAAGCTCGGCTCTGAGCACCGGCATATTCTTGGGGTCTCCACCACCCACATAGAAGTGGCACTTATCAGCGCATGCGCCACAACGCACACATATATCCATAAAGAGCCTGAAGGAGCGATATTTCTCCAGTCGCTCTTTAAACCCTTCCAGGATAATGTCCTTCCAGTTGGTTGGTAGTTTCCAGTCCTCATCTTTAACGGCCCATTCCCTTGGATTGGGAAAATCCATATACCTGAGATTCTTTGCAGCGGCTGGATAACTGTAGGTTCCATCCTTGAACTCCACCGGTGTGTCCATCCAACCGGTAGAGGGAACCCCATAATCAATTTCCAGCTCTTCTGGCTTGGGCATTTTTTCTAGAGACATTTCTACTCCTTATCCAGAGGAATACCGACCTCTTTCATCTTCTCCCCGAATTCTTCTTCATATTCTTCATATGTATGCAATTTAACAGGATAATTCCAGGGGTTGATGTGCCGCACAGCTCGGTTGTTATTGGCCATATTTCTGGTGGGGCTCATAAAAACTCCACCCATGTGCATCAACTTGCTGAATGGGAAATAAATCAAGAGCACGGACACTAGAAAGAGATGACAGTAAAATATCGCGCCTATTCCCTCAGGCGCCACTGGGGCGAATGTCACCAATCCTACGGCAAGCTGCTTAACACTCATCAGATCCACCTTATACACATTGCGCATAAGGACGCCGGTTATTGCTATGCCCAGGATCAGCAGGAGAGGAAAATAGTCTGAAGACAATGAGATGTATCTGATCTGCGGGGCCAATACTCGCCTCAAGAATAGATAGGTGACAGCGAGAATAAGCAACAGATCAGTTATGAACAATGTCGGCAAGAGTAATTCAAAAAAGCCGTCTCCATAGGCCAACACATTCACTAACCAGGGAACAGGCTCAGTAAAGAACCTCATATGTCTGATCACGATGATCAGGAATGAGTAATGGAAAAGTATGCCCGCGAGCCACAGCCATTTTGCCGAGGCATAGGTCACTTTGTTACCTTCCCATATCTCAGCCCTTGTGTTCCTGAAAAGGGACCTGAAAAGCAAGACTTCCAGAGCCATTCTGCCGATTACTTGCCATGTTGAGTAAGGGCAGTCCAGCTTATCTTGTTTAAACATCGGTAGGGACTTGGCCTGACCGCATGTGGTGGGAATCCTGAACGGAACCGGAATTCTCGCCCAGTTAAATACTCGGGCAATAAAGCCGATTGCGAAAATCAGCACAGCCGCATATGGAATCCAAATTCCGAAAACGGCGCCCAAGTAAGGAGCCCCCACGAGCGCAAGCACGGCAAGTCCTATTACTACGAATAGGGAAAACCAGAAATTCATCTGCCAACACCTCGCTTCATTATAGGCTAATATTAATGCTAGTCTTCAGGACTCCCATCATCTTTGTGAGTCCAGTAACTACCTGTAAATCTTTGCATTAATCTTGAAGTATTACGTTTCAACTCATTTGTCTTGAGTTCATATATTTTCTCACGGCATTTAAGGAAGTTTTCAAAGGTGTGCAAGGCCAATTTGTCTACCTTAGCGTCAAACACCTCGTAATCAACCTCCCTTTTAAGCTTTTCAGGAATCGCTTCCCTGGCGGAACGTTTTGCCAAAAAAACAAAGCTTACCGCGTCTTGGGCGCTTATCTCCTGTACAGCTCTTATCCTCACTATTTGATCAAGTTTTTTGGCGGCTTCCTCATCAAGGGCCACTGATTCCGATAAGAGCCAATCCATGAGGCTTGCAAGTCCGTCAGCAAGTGAGCTCCCCACAGGATTACCAAAGCGGTCGCCTTTTTTTCTAAAAAACTGCTGAGTCTCAGAGGGATAGATCTTAAGTGACAGGTCGATCCACCGATCTACTATCTTCTTTTTGTTGGCTGAAAGAGGGTTGTTAGACATTCTACCGAAACTACATATATTTATAGTCGCCCATTAATCGCTATGCGCCGCTTAATACGGAGGGCGTTTTATCTGTACATGAAAGTTTGATTAATTAGGTCTTATGAGTAAACCTAAGCTACGTACAACGGTTGTACGTATTTTTTTAAGACAATTGCGATCTAATCGAACGCACACACTGGCAACAACCGCGCGCGTTTCATATATTTTCACACGCCCAGCTTGCGGAATATCGCTTCATTACCTTGCGTGTCAAACTATAGCGTTATTGGTACGGCCATAATTGTGACATCACAAAGGACCCACAGAAGTTGGCCGTATATGCCTGAAGATTCCGCGTACAATTACACGAAGCCTGGGTTCTTTAACCTTGGGTCCTCTAAGCTTGGGTTCTCTAACCTTGGGTTCTCTGGCTTCTAGAGAAATTAACCCGAGCACGGAATCCGGCATTCCTGTTGACGCGAGTACGATACGCCAACCTTACCGGATCGTTATGGATAACACCCTGGGGGATTAATTGTCAAGGATATAGTTGAACTAAATTGATCAGTCCCACGGGTTATTGTCAAGACTTAAAGATCATCCAATGTGTCCCTTCGCTCTTGCAGGGCAAGCAGTGTGAGCGATTCTATCAGAGATTATTCCACTGCGGGCCTATCATTTGCTGAGGAACTCAATTATGGCCGCGCTCACCTCATCGGGCCTTTCGTAAACGCTGCCGTGAGAGCCTCCTTTGATAGTGGCCAAACCTGCCT
>CAZFJT010000359.1:0-4216 GCA_964519135.1 uncultured Syntrophales bacterium
GCTATAACCAGCCCGAGAACAGCGTCTCCAAGGAACTCCAGGCGCTCATTGTGGGAATCACAGTCCCCTCTGTGCTCATGCCAATAACTCCTGCGGGTCAATGCGTCCAATAGATATTGCTTATTGGCAAAGCTGCGCCCTAGAGCGCTTTCCAATTCAAGGATTTCTTCTTCTGTTAACATAAGCGTCAGTCTAAAAAATTCCCCGCGCAAAGTTCTCTTACAGAGAAGCCCGGGATTGTTAGCGCCTCTAAGCAAGGCAACATAACTCAGACCTAACAATCGGGTTCGATCATAGGCTTTTCCAATCAAAGACTTTCCATGGAACGCTGAATACTTGTAAACTGAGAATGGGCCGTTAAATCGAAGTATAAGGGAGTTATGGAAACATAACCCTCATTTATGGCTGCCACATCCACGTCGTGCGCGGTATCCACCGGCGAGGCCTCTCCTTTCAGCCAATAATAAAAATTACCTCTGGGATCCTCCCTCTGCTCAAAGGTTTCCCGCATGGTCTTTACACTCTGTCTGGTCAGCCTGTAACCTTTCACACGTTCCGGCTCAAGGGCCGGGACATTCACGTTTATGGCCACCCCTTGGGGCAGGACCTTGCTCATTATCCATCGGCCTATTCGAATTATATGTGGAATCGCCCACTCAAACCTGGGATTCTTCTTTTCAACAAAAGAGACCGCCATCCCCTGGGCGCCAAGAATGACCGCCTCTGTCGCAGCGGATACAGTTCCTGAATAGAGCACGTTCACACCAAGGTTCGCGCCGTCATTAATGCCGGATATCACAAGATCAGGCGGTTTATCCAATATCTTGTGTATCCCTATCTTTACTGCGTCCGCAGGGGTGCCTGTAACCCCATACCCGTAAAACTGGCCACCCCTTCTAATTTCATGGGCCCTTATGGGATCATACAGAGTAATAGCGTGCCCAACAGCGCTCTGTTCACTGGCCGGCGCGACTATCACCACATCGCCCAGGGAGCTTGCCGCCTTATGCAATTGCTGGAGCCCTTGGGCGTATATTCCGTCATCATTTGTAATGAGTATTGTAGGCCTGGAATTACTCATCCAATTTCCTTGCACGCATCCGCCAACCTATTAACACCTTCGCGTATGGTTTCTTCATCCAATGCAAATGAAAGTCTTATATGATCGTCAGATCCAAAAGGCTCTCCAGGCACGCAAGCCAGAAGCTGCTTTTCCAAGAGATACGCTGCAAAGTCAGTTGAACCTTTTATGCCTGATTTACCATAATATGAGGATACATTTACAAATGCGTAAAAAGCCCCATCAGGTTTTAAGAGTTTAAGGCCGGGGATTTTTCCGATCTCCTCAACCATCACATCCCTTCGACTCTCAAAGATGTCCCTGAGCCTTGCCACTTCGTCCTGTGCAGCGGTCAAAGCCTCTACAGCCGCGGCCTGGGCCGTTGAAGTGGGATTGGAAGTGGATTGGCTTTGAATATTGGTTGCAGCCTTTACAATCTCTTTCAATGGTGAAGCAAGATAACCGATCCTCCATCCTGTCATAGCGTAGGTCTTAGAAACCCCATTCACCATTATTGTCCTATCTTTCATGCCTTTAAACGCGGCAAACGGTTTGTATGTCTTGCCGTCATAAAGTAGTTTGTCGTATATGTCGTCGGATATTACCAACAGATCATTTTTTTCAGCCACCTCGGCTATCTGTTCCATCAGATCCTCAGGATAGAGTATGCCTGTGGGATTTGAGGGGGTGTTCAAAAGAATGGCCTTTGTGGCGGGAGTTATCTTTTCCTTTAAGTCTTCAATTTTTGGCGCCAAATTGGTTTCTTCAGAAGAATGAACTATTACCGGGGTCCCTCCTGCAAGTTCCACCATTTCCGGATAGGAAACCCAGTATGGCGAGAATATCACCACCTCGTCGCCTTCATCTATGATGGCCTGGAACAAGTTGTACAAGCTGTGCTTGGCTCCGCATGACACAAGGATCTCATCCATTGCGTAATCCAGGGCATAATCCTCTTTTATCCTTGATATTATAGCCTTCTTCAAATCAGGTGTTCCACCCACAGGTGTATAAAAGGTCTCACCTCTATCAATGGAAGCCTTTGCAGCCTCCCTTATGTGTTGGGGTGTTGGGAAGTCCGGCTCTCCGGCGCCAAAGCCAATTACATCCTTTCCCTGACTTTTCAATTCCTTTGCTTTAGCTGAAATGGCAAGGGTGGCCGATGGTTTTAATTTGCCGGCTCGTTTTGACAATAAGCTCATTTTTTTACTCCTAATTAATCAGGGGATCCTTCCCCCTCATCATCGTCTATGGTAAATTTGGTTTTCAGAAATTCCAGCACATATTCAGGCACAAGATCTCTTGGAGATCCTCCGGCCACTACTGTGGCTTTAATTATCCTTGAACTGACATACAGGTACCTATGGGCTGTCATCAAAAAAAAGGTCTCGATGTTCCGGCTTAATTTTCTATTCATTAAAGCAAGCTGGAATTCATATTCAAAATCTGAAACAGCCCTGAGACCTCTGATGATAGCGCATGCGCCCCTCAATTCCGCATATCTTACCAAAAGGCCTTCAAATGAAGCGCATTCCACTCCGGACATGTCGTTTACACTGTTCCTGATCATATCCAGGCGTTCCTCAACAGAAAAAAAGGTCTGTTTTTCTGCGTTGATACCCACGGATATGATAATTCTGTCAAAAGTTCCCTGCGCTCGTCTGACTATCTCTAAATGTCCATTGTGTATAGGGTCAAAGGTTCCAGGATAAATCGCAATCTTTTCCGACATATGTATAATGCCTCCGGAAGGCTCGCTTGTATCAAACTATTTCTTTCTGAACATCTCCACCAGTGACTCACCATATCGCCTTGAAAAAATTCCGTCAAAACTTAGGGGTATTTCCAGTTGATCTGATGGCGCCGACCTTCGCTCGATTATCACCAAGCCTTGGGGTTCAATCAGATCATGAAAGCTACTTGAACACAACACTTGCTCCAATATTTTTGTGTCATACGGAGGATCAAGATACGCGATATGGAATCTTTTGCCGTTTTTTTCCAAAATCTTAAGACCATCCGACCAGTTGACTTGAAGGGTTTCAACTGATTCTTCAAGTCCGAGCTTTGCCGTCAAGGACCTAAGGGACTTTATCGCGGCGCGGTCGCAGTCAATAAAGGTAACGTGTTCCGCTCCTCTACTCAGGGCTTCCAGACCCACGGAACCGGAACCTGCGAAAAGATCCAGGAAATGGGTCCGGACCGTTTCATGGCCAAGCGCGCTGAAAAGAGCCTCTCTTGTACGATCCGTTGTGGGCCGCAATGAATCGGACTTCGGCTTTGGTATTACAGTCCCTTTATATCGACCTGCAATGATTCTCATATTCGAACGCTTTTATATACAGTGTTCTTGCCAATTCTTCAAGTTTGAGTTTGGTCGATTTGCCTGCGCAATGAAAAAAAATTACTGGCGCCTCTATAACCAGTTATCGTTGTTTTTGTGGTATTGTTCACGATTAAGCGATCACATGAAAGACGATAATGGGCTAATAGGAGGCGAACGAATATGCTGGCAGAGTTTAGCACATTCCCTGTGGACAAAGGGGCCGGAGGACTTAGCAAGTATGTGGCCGAGTCCATGCGTATAATCAAGGAGAGCGGCCTGTCGTACCAGGTCCACGCGCTGGGCACACTTATTGAAGGCGAGGAAGAAGAGGTCTTTGATGTGATAAGAAAGTGTCACGCAAATATGCGCAAACACGGAGACAGGGTTATTACCACAATCAAGATCGACGATCGAAAGGGCGCAACTGATAGAATAAAAGGAAAAGTGAAATCAGTTGAGGATGAGTTGGGCTACCAATTGCCCAAGGGATGAACAAGCGTAAAGGACATAAATCTGACCATGGTTAATACTGACCAGGAAATACTGGATATTGTCGACGAAAAAGACAATGTAACAGGCGCGGCAATAAGGGCTGAGATCCACTCCAAGGGCCTTATCCACAGGGCCGTACATATCTTCCTGTTCAACGGACAAGGATCGGTTTATGTTCAGAGACGCTCCCAATCCAAAGACCGCTTTCCAAAGAAACTGGATTCATCCGCGGCCGGTCATGTGGACTCTGGCGAGTCATATGAACACGCGGCCTCCAGGGAATTGAAGGAAGAATTGGGTATTGAAGGCCAACCCACAAGAGTTCTAAAGATCCCGGC
>CAZFJT010000360.1:0-4210 GCA_964519135.1 uncultured Syntrophales bacterium
CTTCCCTGGTCAAGGGCGCGACAGGCGAACCAAATTGCGGATCCCCGTGGTGGGCCAGAACAATGTGCTGCAATTCAGGCAGCCACGGACAGTCTTTTACACCAATCTCCAGAGCCACTTGATCTATCAGGATCGAGCCTTGAATTAGGTGGCCAATAAGTTTTCCATCTATGGTGCGACTGTTCCCCTCAGGCTTGAGTTCCAATGTTTTGCCTATATCGTGCAGTATTGCCCCTGCGATGATCATATTCTCATTAAGATCAGGAGACAGCCTCGCCATAACCTGGGCCTTTTCAGTAACACTCACCATATGTTCAATAAGACCGCCTTTGTACGCGTGGTGAAGCATTCTGGCGGCAGGGGCCACCAACAGCCTATCTTTAACCCGTTCCAAAACCGCGGTTACAAGAAGCCTTAATTCCTTGGGCGCGAGATCCTGGGCTGTGGTTAAAAGCTCATTATAAAGCTCCACAGGGTCAATGGCGGACGATTTTACTATGATCGACTCGTCTATATGCTCCTTGTCCGATTTTACCCTTATCTTCTCAACAACCAACTGTTTTGAATCACGATAGGTCTCAACCCTTCCAACGACCTTAACGATACTACCGGCATCAAAGCTTTTGCCCCATTTTCTGACCCCTTCGGGCCAGAGTTTGGCCGGGATATTGGCTGTGACATCACCCAGGGTCATATCCAGAAAGTCCTGTCCTGAACGTGTCCGCCGCTCTTGGACGCTCCTTACTTCAAAGAACTGGGATACGCGGTTTCCAGGCGCCAGGTCCTTTATGGGTACATGGTCGTTGTTTTGGGGCTCACCATTCATTTATCTGATCCGGGACTTTGACAGAATCTGTCGGGGCTTCAGCGTGGAATCACCTGGGCCATTAATCTAGCTCCTTCTGCGGTGCTTGATCGCCGGCGCGGTGGGATTCTCACTTTGCTTGTCCAGAGCTGCAAGACATTTTTCCATGAACTCCCCTGGATTGAGTTGCTTGCCACTGTGTAAAATAGAATATATTTCACCTAGAATTGGAGGATGATATCCTCTCTGTGAGGCTATTCTTTTCGCGAACCGTGCGGCCTCGAAGCCTTCAACTGCAATCTTCTTCTTTCTATACTGTTCCAGTAGCGTTCTGACCTGTTTACCGGAACCGTGTTTTTCTTCCATGGAAGCCAGATCCCTACCGAACCTTGCTGACCGCCCCCCCCTGCATGTGGCCAATAGGTCGGCCATCCAAGCCTGGCTCTCTGAATCAAATGTTCTTGGCGCGGCCCCCAGTAGCATGCCAAAATTACGTATCTCACTTGTAACAAGGGTAGAATACGCGGCCAGAAAATTCTCGGGTGTTCCTTTGGAGCCTTCCAGCAGGCCGAATCCAATGGCGTAAATATTCTTCATTGCCGCGGAAATTGTGCTTCCTGTTATATCCGCTGAGTACACCACCCTGAAGTATGGGGTCTCAATGAGCTTTTTTAGCCGTAAAAACGTGCCGATCTCCTCACATGCTATCTGAGTGATCCCAGCCCCGCGCTCAATAACCTCATGGGCCAGATTGGCGCCGGACAGATAGGACAGCTTCATCCTCTTGCCAAGGCGTTCCATTTCTAAGTAAGTGGTCTGACAAGGCAGCAGGCCCGTCTCAGGGATGAAGCCCTTTGTGGCGATTACCAGGTCGCTTCCCTCTTTTGCCAGCTCGAGCACCTTCACCAAGGTAGTGTGAAAGTACTTACTGGGAGTTACTATCATGATTAGCGATGTATCTCCCACCGCTGCCCGCAAGTCGGCCTCAGGCCGCACACTTCTGGGAAGCATAATGTCTTTGAAATACCAGGGATGTTTGCCCTCAACAGTCAGTTTCTCAATGAGTTCTTCCCTGGAATCGTATAGCACAAGGGATGTCTCAGCCAGAGACTCCTTGGATAGCAGATTCATGCCAATATGAATCGCCAGGGAGTACCCCCACACGCCTGCGTTAACAACCGTCATGGTGTTGGAGCCGCTTAGGGGATAGATCCTCCTGTCACCGTGGTACGCGTAGAAATTTACCAGGTCCAAATCACTACGTTTATACTTCTTCCTGAATAGCTTCTTTCTTACCGCGCCCCTTTCCACAAGGTCTTTTAGTCCATTTTTTACGGATTCTTGAATATCGGATGTTATCAAAGGATTGAACGGTGGTTCCTTTCGATACCTGGAGGCGAAAAAGGCTCTTGTTTTCTCCACTCTGGAATCCACTTTGGACCTAAGCTCAGAAACGGTTAATGAGTCCTCTCCTTGAATCTCCCTGGCCACAAGATGGCTTGGGTGAATCATCTTATTCCTGGCGATCTCTTCAATGGCCAAGTGTGAAATGCGTTGCAAGTTCAGGGAATCCACATTCTCCAATTCAAACGGCGCGCCTAGATCCACGCTCACATCTGAAAACAGATCGGTAATCGCTCTAATTGTTCGTTCCGGTTTGCCTAGCCCAAGTTTAAGAGGCAACGCAAACCTCCACGCCTTTGGATGCATTGAAAGCATGGGCAGAAGGGCCGAGGAAGCCAAATAGCGGTCTTCTGGTATTATTGAGTAAGAGATTGCCACAGGTATTATCATAACCCTGCCCAGAGCGTTCACAGTGGATAGCACCGCGTGGGGAACATATGGCTCTCTTAATATACCCTCCCTAGCCCTGACCGTGTATCTGCTTGTTCTCGCGAACAGGAGTTGAGTCTCGCCCTCTTCAGCAAGAGCCGCTGAAATCCAAGAATAGGCCCTATGCTGAACATTATTGGGATTCTTTGGAATCTTCAGGGTTCTTAAGCCGCTGAGCCATTTTGAGATCCATCCTTTAGTTACGTCGCCTGTGACATGGGTAATCCCAGGATTCATATCCAATTTTGCAATCAACCGACTCGCATGGATATAGTCAAAATATGAATCATGACTTATAAAGAAGAATTTAGGGCCGGTATATGATTGGATCGTGTCCTTAATGGTCTGTGGGATAGGAGCTGAGACATCTCTAAACAAGGTGTCTCCCAAATAGCTCAATATAAGGGAGACCTTGGGGTATATTTCAGGATCGCATTCAACGGTAAAGGATTCTATGACTTCCCTTAATTCGCTTCTATCAGCCCTTGCGTCAAATTCCTCGGCCAATATGAGGGCTCGATCGTGTAAAGATTCAGGATCAATACCGCGGCAGCGCCTTTCAGCAAAGTTTTTACAGAAAGAGTTGAATCCGTGGTACGATTCAAAATAATTTATTACACGACCAAGCGGCATACCCATTAGTCCTATGTGCAAATAATACGGCGGCCGAGTAGCCGCCGATGAGCCAAGCTAATTTCTATCCACTATTCCCGGTCCGGAAGTCGGTCCGGCAGGGGCGGGGGAAGCTCCCGCTCCAGGCCCAGGTTGATTCCCCGGAGCAGGCGCCATTGATGGCCCTGGCTGGTTCGGCCCTGGTTGATTTGGCCCGGCTTGGTTCGGCCCGGGCTGGGTCGGTCCCTGCGGGGTCACTGATGGACCGGTCGATGGTCCGCGTGTTTCGGGCGCAGGACCGGAGGGTCCGGTTGATGGTGTGGACTGGTAATTTGTTGTTCCTGATGGTTGGCCCGGCGCTGGACCAGCGGGAGACGGGGCCTCCCCAGGAGCTGGAGCGGGCGCGGCCGAGGGCCCTGTGGTCTCAGTAGGCTGCTGTTGTTGCTGGCCGGAAAATTTTACAGAGACCAGAACCTTATTATATATGGGCTGCATCTGTTCCATACCCTCAGACGGCGCCAGACAAGATATTCTCAGAAGCGTATCTTCATGTTTATAAAAGACTATTACAATGTCCATCCATATCTTGAGCTTGTCGTCCAGCGCTTGGATGAAAAAGTAGTACGCCCCTGGAGTACTGCCCATAAATTCACCTTCATCGAGTATCCTGACCTCTTCACTATCAGAACCGCGGCCCTTGGATTGTTCTTGCAAGGTCTTTATTCCATTCCTGAACTCGTCCAAGAATACCTTTAAAGGGTCCTTTACAGGCCTATGGCAGGCAACATGGATCCTGTTCCTAAAATTATCCATCAGGTCGGGCGCTTGAAACACTACATAATAATTGCCCCTGGGTTTATCCAATTTGACCCAATCATTGGGGTATTGAATGGAAAAGCCATATTCCTGACTGTTAAATGTTGTGAAACCTGTCTGGGCTTGAACCCCACTCCCCCACAT
>CAZFJT010000361.1:0-711 GCA_964519135.1 uncultured Syntrophales bacterium
TCCACAGCCAGCTTTGCGCCTCTGGAAAGCAGGGCCTTTAGCTTTGGCACATCCCTTGATACAGGGGATCTCTTGTGAAATGTCACCTCATCAAAACCGGCCTGCCCCTTAAAACTGCTGAGCAAACCTATCAGCGGCTCTCCAATCGTACCAGTGCCCACAACATGAACAACGCCCTTTTTATTAGCCATGCTCAACCGCTCCTTTCTGGATATGAAAGCGTCAAAAAACCACTGCAAACCAAATGATACTAATTCAATAGACGGGCCGGCTTTCTGACGCCTGATGGATTTTTATTTGAAGTTGTTTAAAAAAGTAACTCCTGCAATACTTGCATAACATCAAAATCAATGTTTGCCAAATCCCTTTAAAGAACAGGATATTCTTATCCACCAACAATCACGAGAATGGCAGGTAGTCTCTCAATGTGGATAAAGCGCTTGACATCTTCTTTCCCATGGTTCGTGAAGAATCATCTTTCTCTTTTTGATCGGATTCTTCGTTGGCTTCCAACTGATCAGGCGCTGGTTCCATTTCCCTGCTATGGGCTTCAATGGACTCTTCAAAACAGTTAAGGCCATCAATGGACTCATCGGATTCTTCGCCTGCGTCAGCGCGCCTTTCAGGTTCATCAATTTCGCTAGGATGTTTTCTAATTCTCTCATATCTTCGTTTGTGAAAATATCTCTTGCTGGTCTGCGATTCTCCGTT
>CAZFJT010000361.1:721-4207 GCA_964519135.1 uncultured Syntrophales bacterium
TTTTTCGTCGTTGTTCTTGATTGGCCTGACCATTATCTTCTTGGGCGTCCTGGGCGATTTGATCTTGATTTCGCCACGCTTCCTCTTCTTCCGCCTCCCTGACCGCTTCAATCTTGATATCGTGTTCAGGTAATTTATCCCTGCCCTCTATAAAAACTCGGGCCGCGTACTGCCTCTCCATGTCCACTATGTGGGACCTGAGATCATTCAATAAATATTCCGCTACCATCATGGGGACAAGGGCCTTAACTTCCTTTACATCATTCTTGATCACCAAAGATTTTATTTTCCTGAATACTGACAGAGCTGAAGTTTCAGGTGATCTAATCGCGCCCCTACCAAAACATAACGGACACGAAAGATATTCCCCAGACCCCAAGCTTGGTCTCAGACGCTGCCTGGAGAGTTCCAGGAGCCCAAGCTGTGAAATTCTTAGGATCTTCGTTCTTGCCCGGTCATTCTTCATCGCTGTTTTAAGGGCCCTTTCCACCTGCAACTTACGCTTGTTATTGAGCATGTCTATGAAATCAATAACGATAATGCCGCCAAGATCCCTTAACCTTAACTGTCTGGCAATTTCTTCAGCAGCCTCCATATTAACTTTGAAAGCTGTTTCTTCAATATCCCGCTCTTTTGTGGCGCCGCCTGAATTCACATCTATGGTAACCAGGGCCTCAGTGGGCTCTATAATTATATAACCACCTGATTTGAGGCCTATTTCTCTCCTGTAGACCTTCTCCACCTGTTCTTCCAATTGGTATTTGTTGAACAGTGGTCTCTTTTCATTGTGCAGCTTCACCTGTTTTTCAAACGAGGGCATAACTTGCTTAAGGAAATTTTTGGCCTTTTTGTAAGCCTCTTTGTCGTCTACGAGTATCTCTGATATGTCTGGGGTGAAATATTCCCTTATAAATTTTACAACCTCGTCTTGTTCCCTATGTAGAAGACATGGCGCGGGGCTTTCATTCATGTTCTTCTCAATCGCGCCCCACAAATTCAACAGATATTTCAGATCCCTTGAAAGCTCCCTTTTTGTCTGGCCCATGCCTGCGGTGCGAATGATAAACCCCATATTTTCAGGGGTTTTTAATTGCTTTAATATTTTCTTGAGCTTGGTGCGCTCCACTTCATCGGCAATCTTCCTTGACACGGCCTGCACGGATGTTCCAGGCATCATAACAAGGTATCTTCCAGCAAGTGAAAGGTTCGTTGTAAGGCTTGCCCCTTTATTGTCTCGTTCTTCCTTATTCACCTGAACCAGTACATGGCTGCCTTTTTCAAAGACATCTTGGACCCTGGGCTTTCTTCTGCCCGCCTCAAATGACTCCGGGAAATACGATGGGTGGATATCGTTTATGGATAAAAAACCGTTCTTGGCCGCGCCATAGTCCACGAATACAGCCTGCAATGAAGGCTCTATACGATCAACCTTGGCCTTATAGATATTTCCGAGGGTGGATTCCCTGGTCTGAACTTGTACATCCAGCTCTTCCAACATGCCGTCCACAACCACCGCCAAACGGCACTCTTCAAAGTGGCTGGAATTGATTAACATTTTCTTGGTCATTTAGACCGTTAACTCCCCTATTCTATGTATTGACTATTGGCGCTTAACCCTTTCGCCCTTAAGTATCTTTTTCTATCCATGAGTTTTCTATAAAACTTTTGATCTCTTTCCACAAATCATTTTTTCCTTTTCCATTTGCAGATGAGAATAAAACCAATCGCGCCTCTGGTCCCAACTCTTGCTCTATGAGTTTAGTATTGCGGGACAGTTTTGAAGCTTTCAATTTATCGGCCTTTGTGGCGACAACCACAGTCGGTATACCATTTGCTGATAAAAAATCCAAAAGTATCATATCATCATCAGTAGGCGCCATTCGTGAATCTATTATGACGATAACTCCGGCCAGGTGTTTCCTGTCAAGGAGATAGGACTCTATCATGGGGCCCCATTTCTCCTTTACGCTCAAGGGAACCTTCGCATAACCATAACCCGGCAAATCTACAAACAGCAAGCTCTCGTTTACATTGAAGAAGTTGAGTGTTCTAGTGTGGCCGGGCGTCTTGGAAATGTTCGCGAGTTTTTTTCGTCCCAACAAACAATTAATTGTAGAGGACTTACCCACATTTGACCTGCCCGCGAACGCCACCTCCGGCAGGTTGGTCTCTGGCCATTGGGACTTTTTTGAAGCTGACTTTACAAATTCAGCGCTGAATACTCTCAAAGCTCATGTCTCCAAGCTTGCCTCGAATTGTCAGAATTTCTCCGACCCACCGGCATTGTTCATAACACTATTTTATCGTACCATGTATTAAAAATTAAGACCACCGGATTCACATGGATTATGAACTTAAGACACAAATGCTGGAGACCCTTTACAGGGTTTATGATCTTGAAGCGGCAAAATTTGAGTCAGCCTGCCGGATTGATTGCTCGGCCTGTTGTTCGGTTAACCTCATAGGAGTTAGCCTTGAGGCAAATTACATTTTCAATGGATTAGCTGGCAAGGTTTCGAGGCTAAATAAGGCCCTTGGTGATTACCATGAATTCAAGGACAAACTCTTCAGACCGCGCCTTACTATCAACGAGCTCGCGCAAGCGTGTATTGACCGAAGGGCGCCTACGCAAGACCCCTCACAGGGGCCATTTGACGAAAAATGTCCGTTCAGAGGGCCTGACGGCTGCGAAATTTACGATCGCCGCCCCTTTGCATGTAGGATGATGTGGTCCAGAGAGCTATGCATGGATTACGGCCAAGCTGTTATGTCCGACGAGCTTATCTCCTTGAACGGAGCTTTCCAACAGGTATTAGAGGACATGGATGTCAGGGGGCTTTATGGCAATATTTTCGATATATTGGACCTGCTGAGTGGGGCCGAGATCAGATCGGATTATGAATCAGGCCGACAGATAGCTCCTAACCCTGGCACACTCAATAACTCAACCAATCCGGGATTTATAATCCCGCCTGAACATCGTGGATATGTGGCCTCGGCCCTTGGTAGGTTATGGTCTGAAAGACCAGGAGGATTGATGTTCAAAGAGGCCGCGCAACATTTAAAGGAGGGAGCCAAGTAACAATCTCCCGATTTTCGGCTCTGTACGGCAAAATTCTCATTGAGGCAGTCTACGTTCCATCATCCGCCGAAATACAGGTATGGACAATATCAAGGCCGGCATGAATACAAGATCGCCTATCATTGCCGCCAATATTGCCAGCGCGCCCAAGATACCAAAGTGTATCACCGGCTTAAACGGGGAACCCAGTAGCACTATAAAGCCCGCGAACAGCACCACTGAGGTTGTTATAAGGGCCTTTGCGGTAACAATGTACGCCCTGTCCAGACAGTCGCGTATACGATCTCCTGTTTTTGCTCCCAACATTTCACGCTTTAACTGAGTAAGATAGTGGATCGTATCATCCACTGACAGCCCTATTGAAACAGTTGCGGCAAATACGGTCACAGTGTCCAATGGTATGC
>CAZFJT010000362.1:0-4203 GCA_964519135.1 uncultured Syntrophales bacterium
GTCTTGTGGTCTGGGCCTTTGGTGTCACAATACTTAACGGGTCGCCCATTATCCTATTAATCAGTGTGGATTTCCCCACATTGGGTCTTCCCACAACAGCGACAAAACCTGAGCGGTAATCATGGTCCAAGTGAATTCTCCTTGACCGGGCGCTAAAATCTATAATAATATGAAATTTTGGTTGAACAGGAGAGATGCCCGAGCGGCTGAAGGGGCGCGATTGGAAATCGCGTGAATGCCCACAAGGTGTTCCCAGGGTTCGAATCCCTGTCTCTCCGCCAATCCAATGGGATTCAAATCGGCTCCCAATTTTCCTCGATCCTGTTTCTACCGATCAACTCTCTTATTGTCTTAATATCATTTAGATCTCTAAACTCTCTGGGCGACTTTTGTCCAAGGTAGTCGGCCGCGTAAACAGGTCTTTCCCTGATGAGCCCTTTGGCAAGACCGGCCAGGGGGAGTCCGAGATTCTCAGGTCCTCCGTCGTACTGCCTAAGCACAATATGCAATTCCCGTCGAAGATCCAGGATAAGGCTGAATCCACGCCTGAAAAGATGCTCCATATGATTATTCTCTAAAAACCCGGCGGCGTCTTCTATATCGTCTCCGCAAAGATCCTGAAGGGCAATATTGATATATCCGCTTACCTTTTTAAGGCTTCTCTCAAGCTCCTCTGTTTCCCCTGGATCAAGGCCGTCCGCGATCATCACCTTATTTGCCAGATGGGCAAGCTCCACACTGAGCCTGTCCCTTTCCCAGTGATCTTTTATCAGGTCCATACTACGCATGAAAACAGAGTCATCATCAATAATTTTAACAGGGTAATTCAGGAGCTTGTTTGGAATTCTATCATGGTTTTTAGGACTGATGTCAGGTTCATCCGCAGGATCTTTTATATTGTCTTTTTTGAAGTACCCATATATTTCCAGGGCCTCTTCAAACTCAGGGAAGCCATGTTCCACCAGTCGGGCCCTTCTCCAATGGGACGCCATGGATTCACTCTCCATATGCAACCCAAAAGCTATTTCTTGCATCAATGAAAAGTAGTATTCCTTTTTCCAATTGATCAGAGTTTCAAGGATAGGCTCCACAAATGCTTGGTGGCCGGGATTCATGAATTCGATAAAGAACACGTTGTCCAAAGTATATGGAGGTAAGCTGTCCCCCTGTTCCACCATATCTATTTCAGGATCGTACGCGTGGACCTTGATCAATTTACCCAACGCCAATATTATCAGCTCAGGATCAGTCACCTGTACAAAGTGCAGGATCTTTTCCTCTCCCAGTTCCGCTATATTTTCCAGCCAATTGGCCGCGGATCGTGGATTAAACATCTCCTTCTTCCAAAACTCCAGGTCGATTAAGTAAGTTAATTGATTGCCCGTGGTTCGCTTTAAAATACCTTGAACCATTTCAGCGGGCGCGTGTTTTATTGTGAAATAGACCTCTTCCTCTGCCAGCTCTCGCATTATATCCTGTGGGCGCTTTACGGCGTCGAGCAACGCGGCCCTCGCGGCTGGAGAAAGCTCCCGAAAAACCTCCAGCCTTTTCTCAAGAGGCAAGAGATCAAATTTGTCTATAACGGCAATTGCTTCATCAATGTCGTTTTGTCTCATGACCAATGAGGATAACCGCTTTGAACCGGATTAGCAATGACCTGGAACCTGATCATAAATAATCCGCGTTTTGGACTATTTCACCTGCTTTTGGAGAGATTGAGGTAAGTCTCACCAAGTCTTCCCATCCTGTTTCAGTCTTGGTTGAATTGACCACTTTGGCAAAAGTCTCCGCTGGACCTGATTCCGACGCCTTATGGTCATGGTTTGCGCCCCTTTAAATCAACCGATCATTGAGATGGAGTTATTGAGTTATTGCAAGACCTTTACTGATGAGGCATAAAGTTGCTCATCTTCGTCCGTTAACATGATCTCAACCTTCTCACCAACCTTTTTATTTTTCCTGAATTTCCCGGAGATCCTTTTTGTTCGCCAAAGGCTCATCCTTGTGGTCATTTATGGATGATCTTTCAAAATATGCGAAAAAGTCCTTTGGATAGCTCCGCTTCAAATATCGGTTGACAGTGGTCCAGTGCTGCAATGGGGAAAGTCTCTCCCTTTTTACAAGCTTACCTTTCTTATTTCTATAATAAAGGACCCCGATTGCATTGCCTGGGTTGGCGTCCCCGTGCATACCCCGCACACAGCCCGCAAGGGCAAGGGCCTTCGCCAGATCAGTGGTTCTGATGTGATGGCCCACTGCAAATACAAGGTTACCGTCAGGTCTTATGCCAAAGGCGCTCCTTGTGGCCAGGAACCATAGAACTCCACGGTTTAGGTTCAGCCTGTACCTTGGTTTTTTTCCCTGATCTTTGGAAGGGATCTTGAATACTGGTTGTTCCTCATTGAGAAGGGAGCCTAGCCCTATTTCCGCGGACACCATTTTGCCGTTTTTCAGCCTTGTGGTGACGATTTGACCTTGTTGCAAAATTAGATGCTTCAATTGTCTCGCGTATTTCACGTGGTCAATCGGAATGTCATCGCTCCATTCACGCACGTCAACGGACCCGTCCTTATAAACCACAATGGTGGCCTTGCCTTTGGCCATTTCTTTCAAAAGCTCGCCTTTGTAGATTATGCCCGTCTTTCCTGTATGCCGTGATTGCCACAATGCGTTTGTTACAGCAAGCAAAGCTGGATGACGGGATTTATGGATCATCGCAGGAGAGCCCTTTTTTCTAAGGGGTTCACCTGAACCCAGAAAAAGCTCCATTGAGATGTCCTTCATCTCGAATAAAACCATATACACTATTGCATTGGGAAAATTCACACCAGGCCTGTAAAAGGTTGTGTATAAGCTGGGCTCGTCTTTTCTCCCTGGGAACAGGTCGATCTTCTTCCACTTTCCTTCTCCCTCCATCTTTGGGTCTGTGTACAGTGGTTCAATGTCAATGAGCTTAATGGGCTTTCGCGGGCTATTGGTCTTATTTTGTTCAGCCGGCGCGTCTGCTTGCTCTTTGGGTTTTTCTTCAAATACATCCTGGAGTTCTTTGGTTATTTCGTCCACTGTCTTTGGGGTCTGGTTCTTGGCGCCGCCCATAGTTGGTATTACGAGCAATAGGCATAAAAATGCCAAAACCGGTCTATAGGCGTGCTTCCTTTGTGTTTTAGTAACCCTGGATTTTGTTCGCTTTTTGGTAACGCATGAGTCTATGGGAAAGTTTTGGGCCATTTCTCAGAATTAACCTCCATATATTATCGGCTCTACGCGACGCTGAACCACTGGGCGCCGACAAAAAAACAAAAGCGATTAAGCCACGATATCATATAATATGGAATTTAATTAATATCTAACGCCACAGCCAGTTTTATTTAAGATCAGTCTTTAATCAAAGGTGAACATTCACTCCTTTCAGGCCAGCGGTGTGAGCCGCGGCTGGTCTTGGGATTCCCATGAGCGAATTTTCCTGAGCCTGGGAATTAAACACAGCGAATCGGACCTTCCGCCAACAGGCGCAGCGGTTTTTGACCCTGAGCGCGATAACTAATCGTAGGCTGCTCGCGATGACTTATAGTTTTCGCGTGGTATGCTCTCAGGAAGCAACGCTGCGCTAAAGTTGGTAGTTACTACTTAAGAAATCTTTGGATTGACCTATGGTTCAGTCTGAAATAGATTTATGGTTCAGTGTTTGAGTTTGATGACAATAAAGGTGTTGATTCATTTCGAGTTTAGGGGCAATTATTGGATAGTTCTTGGAAAGCGAGGTTCCACATGGATAGACTTACCGGCAATGCAATTATAGCTATGGGAGGAGGCCCAACCGCTGTTATTAACCAATCGCTTGTGGGAGCGGTGATACAGGCCAGACAGTACCCTCATATCACGGAATTTTACGGCGCTTATCGTGGTGTGCAAGGCCTGGTGGAAGAGGAGCTTGTGAATTTAACGGTCGCCACAACCCATAATTTGGAACTGGTGGCGTCCACGCCAGGCGCAGGTATCAGAAGCACCAGGGATAAACCGGATGAAGAATATTGCGCTAGAATCTTCGAGGTCTGCAAGGCCCACAATGTGAGATATTTCTTCTATATCGGAGGAAACGACTCAGCCGAGACTTGCAGGATCATAAATACCCAAGCTGAAAACGCAGGTTACGAACTCAGGGTCATGCACATCCCCAAGACCATAGACAATGATCTCCTTGTA